>JAKAIQ010000071.1 GCA_021825035.1 Deltaproteobacteria bacterium
CTACTCGCGACCTTACTCTTATAACTGGACAGAAACCGGTAGTCACAAGGGCGAAAAAATCCATTGCGACCTTCAAGCTCAGGGCCGGAATGCCTATAGGCTGCATGGTCACTCTGAGGGGAGCGAGGATGTATGAGTTCTTCGACCGTCTCGTCAACTTCAGCATCCCGAGGATAAGGGATTTCAAGGGCATGCCCGATAAATCCTTCGATGGCAGAGGCAACTATACTATCGGCATCAAGGAACAGATCATATTCCCCGAGATCGAATATGACAAGATAGATAAGATAAGGGGGCTAAATATAACCGTCGGCACGACGGCAGCGTCAGATGAGGAGGCCAAGGCTCTTTTAAAGCACCTCGGCATGCCTTTTAGAAGTTAGACGATGTAGCACATTTGCCAGGACAAAAATTTGCATCTAAAGACGTTTCAGCGGAAGCGAAAGGATACGGAGGGTAAGGTGGCTAAGAAGTCACTCATAGCAAAGGCAATAAGAAAAAAGAAGTTTAAGGTCAGAGAATACCATCGTTGCCCGCTTTGCGGAAGATCAAGGGCTTATTACAGGAAGTTCAATATGTGCAGGATATGCCTGCGCAAACTCGCTCTTAAGGGAGAACTTCCCGGCGTTATAAAGTCGAGCTGGTAACCATTTATAAAATGGTTCGCATGGAGCGGGTTTCAGCTGTGATAGATAAGGCTCGATCTGGATTTATTTTCTCTGAACTCAGGCCGCTCCAGAGGGCGTCGCGAATAATAGAAGTTTTGGATGGAATTAATCTGACGATGTTCTACTTTTCAGATCGGATTTAAACGGAGAGATATAGTATGTCCATGACAGACCCTATAGCTGATATGCTTACGAGAATAAGGAATGGGATTCAGGCCAGGGCGAATGAGATCTCCCTTCCGGCGTCCAGTGTCAAGCTCCAGATAGCCAGAATTCTCAAGGAAGAAGGCTATATAAAAGACTTTAAAAGCGTAACCGAAGACAAGCGCGGAACAATAAAGATTACGCTTAAATACGGGCCGTCCAAGAAAAATTCCATCTCGACCATAAAGAGGATAAGCAAGCCGGGGCTCAGGATATATGTCGGCAAGGACGAGATTCCAAAAGTGCTAAACGGCCTTGGTACGGCGATTGTCTCGACGTCCAAGGGCGTGATGACGGACAGGGCCGCCAGAGAGCTTGGCATAGGCGGAGAGCTTATCTGTACCATTTGTTGAAAAAGGTGCGTCAAGGGGCCATCGCCAGCCGGATGTGTCGGGGGCTAGAGAGCATCAAAACCTCAAAAATAAATTAAAGGGATTCGGAGATGTCAAGAATAGGTAAACGTCCGATAACCGTTCCGGCCAGCGTAAAAGCCTCTCTGGAAGGGAACGTGATAAAAGTTGCCGGTCCTCAGGGCTCGCTTGAGCTTCCGTTAAGGCCGGAGGTCAAAGTAGACATAAAAGGCTCGGAGATACTGGTATCAAGAGATAATGATAGCAGGGTGTCGAGGTCTTTGCACGGGTTGACAAGAACACTCGTTGCGAACATGGTAAAGGGCGTGACCGACGGGTTTGACAAGAAGCTGGAGATAATAGGCGTCGGGTACAAGGCCGATGTCCAGGGAGACGTCATCAACCTGTCGCTCGGATATTCCCATCCGGTCAGATATGTGCTTCCCAAGGGCATAAAGGCGGCTGTCGAGAAGTCGACGCTCGTCACGATAAAGGGTCCGGATAAACAGATGGTCGGACAGGTTGCGGCTGATATAAGGGCCTTGAGGCGTCCGGAACCTTACAAGGGAAAAGGCATCAAGTATGCTGATGAAGTCATAAGAAGAAAGGCTGGCAAGGCAGGAAAAGCAGCCGGAGGCAAATAAATGGATGGCATCGTAAAGAGCTCGAGTGGACGCAAAAGAAGGCAAGCCAGGGTAAGAAGGAGGGTTAAAGGCACTCCCGAAAGGCCCCGGCTCAATGTTTACCGCAGCAACAGGCACATATACGCGCAGATCATTGACGACACCAGGTCGATTACTCTCGCCTCCGCATCCACAAAGAGCGAGGATATCAGCGGCGAAAAGTCTAAAAAGCTCGATTTTGCCAGAAAAGTGGGCGAACTTATTGCAAAACTTGCTCAGGCAAAAGATATCAAAAAGGTCGTCTTCGATAGAGGCGGCTATTTATATCACGGAAGGATCAAGGCTCTGGCCGAAGGGGCACGGGCCGGTGGACTTGATTTTTAATATCGCGGGCCCGGTCTTCCGGCTCTGAATTGTCAATGTAGATATTTTTAGGAGGAGGTTTTTTTGGAGAAGATAGACGCGAACTCTTTGGAACTGAAGGATAAGCTCGTATATCTTAACAGGGTCGCCAAGGTCGTAAAGGGCGGCAAGAGGTTCAGCTTTAATGCCATAGTCGTGGTCGGTGACGGCAATGGCCATGTCGGGGTGGGGCTCGGCAAGGCCAATGAAGTCCCGGAGGCTATAAGAAAGGCCATTGAGCAGGCTAAAAAGACGCTCTTCGTGGTGCCTGTGCTTGAAGGCACCATACCTTATGAGGTTACCGGTACGTATGGAGCCGGAAAGGTATTTCTCAGGCCCGCCTCACCGGGTACCGGAATAATTGCCGGAGGAGGGGTCAGGGCGGTTGTAGAGTCGGCTGGCATCACAAACGTCCTCACCAAATCGTTGGGCACAAGTAATCCGCACAATGTGGTTAAAGCCACCATAGCCGCTTTACAGCAGCTCAAGAGGCCTGAAAATGTGGCTGAACTCCGCGGAAAGCGCATTCAAGAGGTAAGATGATGGCAACAAAAAAGATACAGGTTACCTTGAAAAAGAGTGTAATAGGTTATAACGAGAGGCAAAGAAAGACTCTTGTCGGACTCGGTCTCAGAAGGCTGAACAGGCCGAAGGTGCTTACGGATACGCCTGCGGTGAGAGGGATGATTGCTAAAGTCTCACATCTGGTCAGCGTGCAGGATGTGAAGTAGGATGCGTCAAAATGCGCGTGATTCGGCGCGGCATCATAACGGGTGAACTTCTAAATAACGGATTTAATTCCTTTTTTACAAGAGGATCAAAGAAATGTTAGACAGACTCAAGGCGCCCAAAGGGGCCGTAAAAAAAAGAACGAGACGGGGCCGCGGAGAAGGTTCCGGACTCGGCAAGACATCAGGCAGAGGTGGAAAAGGCCAGACAGCCAGGACAGGCGGTAATATAAAGCCGGGGTTCGAGGGTGGACAGATGCCTCTCCAGCGGAGGCTGCCTAAAAGAGGTTTTACCAATATTTTCCGGGAAAAATTCAGGATCGTCAATATAGGGGCCTTCTCAGATGCCTTTAAGTCGGGCGAGACGGTTACGCCCGAAATTCTTCGCGAAAAAGGATTTATAAAAGGCAGGACCGGCCGCGTCAAGATATTGGGCGGCGGAGAGATAACGATCCCTCTTACGGTAAAAGCAAATGTTTTCAGCAAGTCCGCTCAGGACAAAATAAAGGCCGCTGGCGGAGTGGCGGAGGTAATATAATTGGCGGTAACACCGAATATAAGTAAAATCCCAGAGTTAAACCGCCGCATAATATTGACGCTCATCATGCTTGCAGTGTTCAGGATTGGCGTCTATATTCCTACGCCCGGAATTGATGCCGAAGCGCTTTCAGGTTTTTTTAAAGCGGCAAGCGGGACCCTGCTTGATTTCGCCGCCATGTTCACCGGGGGCGCGCTATCGCGCTTTTCCGTCTTTTCTCTCGGCATAATGCCGTACATAAGCGCGTCGATCATCCTGCAGCTGTTGACCGCCGTAGTGCCTAAGCTCGAAAAACTCTCAAAGGAAGGCGAGTCCGGCAGAAAGGCTATAACGCAATACACAAGGTATCTGACCATAGTTTTGAGCATCGTTCAGGGCACCATGATCGCCATAGGACTTGAAAGCATGAGAGGGCCGGCCGGTGAGCCGATAGTGATTTCGCCGGGCTGGGGATTCAGGCTTATGACGGTTATAACCCTTACCGGCGGGACGACTTTTCTCATGTGGCTTGGAGAGCAGATAACTGAAAGGGGCATTGGCAACGGCATTTCTCTAATCATATTTGTCGGCATCATAGCAAGGATGCCGTCTGCCGTGAATAACACAATACATCTTGTACGAGCCGGGGAGATGAACTTTCTGATCCTTCTTCTTCTCATAATGCTCATGATCGGCGTTGTCGCTTTTATCGTCTTCATGGAGATGGGGCAGCGTAAAATTCCGATACAATATCCAAAGAGGGTTGTCGGAAGAAAGGTTCTCGGAGGCGGGACACAGCATTTGCCGCTCAAGGTGAACTCAGCCGGGGTGATACCGCCGATATTCGCCTCATCGATCATCGTATTTCCGGCGACTATCGCCAATTTCGTTTCAGTGCCGGCCATCAAAAAGATTGCCACGATGCTGCGCCCCGGGGCGCTTATCTATAATCTTCTATATATAGTTTTCATTATATTTTTTACATATTTTTATACTGCGATACAGTTTAATCCCAAGGAAGTGGCGGACAATCTCAAGAAATATGGTGGCTTCGTTCCCGGCATTAGGCCGGGGGTTAATACGGCCGAGTACATAGATACCGTTCTTTCAAGGCTCACTCTTTGGGGTGCGCTTTATCTTGCCGCCGTGTGCGTTCTGCCTTCATTTCTTGTGGCGGAATTCAACGTGCCATTCTACTTTGGAGGCACGGCGCTACTCATAGTAGTCGGCGTGGCGATGGATACGGCGCAGCAGATAGAGTCTCATCTGCTCGCAAGGAGTTATGAGGGTCTTCTGAAGAAGGGAAAAATCAAGGGTAGGGGCCTTTAGAATATGAACATCGTTCTTCTTGGGGCTCCAGGTGCCGGGAAAGGCACGCAGGGGAAGAATCTTTCCGAAAGATTCAAGATTCCCCAGATTTCGACCGGCGATATACTTCGGGCCAACGTAAGAAGCAAGACGACCCTTGGGCAAAAGGCAAAGGAGTACATGGACAGGGGCGCACTTGTGCCTGACAACGTAGTTGTCGATATGGTCGTTGAACGCATTCAGGCTGAAGATTGCATCAACGGGTTCATCCTCGACGGCTTTCCGCGCAACATCAGGCAGGCCGAAGCGCTTGAGAGCACGCTTGACGGGATGAACAAGAAAATAGATGCGGTCGTAGGAATAAACGTTGATAGAAAAGAGCTCATAAGGCGCCTGAGCGGCAGAAGGGTATGCAGAAAATGCGGAGCTAATTACCACGTGATCTTCAGCCCTCCGCTTAACATCGGCTCCTGCGACAAGTGCAACTCCGAAATTTACCAGCGGGACGACGATAAGGAAGAGACCATTGAGGCGAGACTCAAGGTTTACGAGGAAGAGACATTCCCTCTGATAGAGTATTACTCGAAGAAACATCTGTATAGAGCGGTTGACGGCATAGGAAGCATAGATCAGATAACTAAAGCCATTCTGGATACCATTGAGAAAGGAAGAAATAATTCTTAAGTCCGACGAAGAGATCGAGATAATGAGGAGGAGCAGCCAGATCGTAGCCGAGATCCTTCTCATCTTGAAAGAAAAGGTAGAACCGGGGATTACGACCCTCGATCTCGAGCGTACGGCAGAGGAAGAGACACGGAAAAGGAAGGCGAAGCCCGCGTTCAAGGGATACAGGGGTTATCCATACTGTCTCTGCACGTCAGTTAACGATCAGGTGGTTCACGGCATGCCGTCCAGGCGAGCGTTAAAGGACGGCGACATAGTAAGCATTGATTTTGGCGTCTCATACGAGGGGTTTTACGGCGATTCGGCGATAACGGTGCCGGTGGGCGGCGTTACGGCAGATTCGATGCGGCTCATCAAGGTAACTGCCGAGTCCCTGAACAGAGCCATAGAGGCCGCTCGAGTCGGAAATCGCCTGATGGACATATCGAGCGCTGTTCAGAAATGCGTTGAAGCGGAAGGCTTTTCCGTGGTAAGGGAGTTTGTTGGGCACGGGATCGGCAAGGAACTCCATGAACCCCCACAGGTGCCTAACTTCGGCGAGCCTGGAAAGGGCATGAGGCTTAAGGCCGGAATGGTGCTGGCCATCGAACCAATGATAAATATGGGTGGCAGCGGCGTGAGAATACTTGATGACGGATGGACGGCGGTAACCGTCGACGGCAGCCTTTCCGCCCATTTCGAGCATACTGTGGCCGTGACCGAAAAAGGCCCTCACGTGCTTTCGAGAGTCTGACGTTGGCCGGGGACAGCTGGATAAAAGCCAGCCAACATAACGACATGAACTTACGGCGGCAAAGCCGGCTGTAATCAACGATCACTAAATGAGAATCGCGGGCGCCGATAATAAGCCCTTAAGAGTTAAAAATGGCCAAAGAAGAGTCGATACAGGTTGAAGGCACGGTAATTGAAACACTGCCAAACGCCATGTTCAGGGTTGAGCTTGAGAATGGCCATAAGGTGCTTGCGCATGTCTCCGGCAAGATGAGGATGCACTTCATAAAAATACTTCCCGGTGATAAGGTGACGATTGAGCTTTCTCCGTATGACCTGACCAGGGGGCGGATAACGTACAGGGCAAAATAAGGGTTCGTAAACTAATCGGCTTGCCGGGAAGCCGGCATTACTTAGGGACGCCGTTCTTGCGGCGTGAATGGACTGTTTTCTGGATTTCGATTAAAATGGTGAGAGGGTCAAGATGAAGGTCAGAAGTTCGGTGAAGAAGATTTGCGCCAAGTGCAAGATAGTAAAGCGTAGCGGTGTAGTAAGGGTTGTTTGCACCAACCCCAAGCACAAACAGAGACAGGGGTAATCGAGTGAACGATTCAGCAAACCCATTGCAAGGAGGAGCAAGTTGGCCAGGATTGCAGGCGTAGATCTTAATAAAAATAAAAGGGTACAGTTCGCTCTTACCAAGATATACGGCATAGGTGACGCAACCGCTTCGAAGATTCTTGTGAAAGCGGAAGTTGATCCTGCCGTAAAGGTACAGGATCTGACAGAGGCCCAGATAGCATCCATAAGAAAGGTCATCGATACCGATTATAAAGTCGAGGGCGATTTGAGGAAGGAAGTATCGATGCATGTCAAGATGCTCATAGACATGGGGTGTTACAGGGGCATACGTCACAGAAAAAATCTTCCTGTCCACGGCCAGAGGACACATACGAACGCCAGAACAAGAAAGGGGCCGAGGAAGGGAGTTGTGGCAATAAGAAAGGCGGAATAGAGCCGTCATATGCGTGACGCCGCATGATCCGGGTTTGTCGCTCGGACGCCGGCGATGTCTGGCTTGGCAGAGTCGTAAAAGCGCCGGACCGATGACTGTAAGAGCCGCCGTAATTTAAATAGCCGCGTGACGTATTTTACGAACCTCTATAAAAACGTTTCGGAGGAAAGATGGCAAAGGTAAAAAAAGAGAAGAGGGCGGTATCAAAAGGGATCGCCCATATCAAGTCTACTTTTAATAATACGATAATAAGCATTACCGACCCTGTCGGTAATGTCATCGCGTGGTCGAGTGCCGGGGCGCAGGGTTTCAAGGGCTCAAGGAAAGGCACTCCGTTTGCCGCGCAGGTCGCGGCCGAGACGGCAGCCAGGAAGGCCATAGACAGCGGCGTAAAAAACGTCGACGTGTACATAAATGGTCCGGGAGCAGGAAGGGAAGCGGCTCTGAGATCGCTTCAGGCAGCCGGATTCAGCATAAGCCTCATAAGGGATGTAACGCCGCTCCCTCATAATGGATGCAGACCGCCAAAGAGACGCAGGGTATAGGACGCTGGATGTCCGTCGGCTTTTCATGAGCTGCCGGACATGACATGATCTATAAGTTACTTATAATTAATATGGAGGATCACGTTGGCAAGATACATAGATTCGGTATGCAAGATATGCAGGCGGGAGGGTATGAAGCTTTTCTTCAAGGCCGAGCGATGCTATACGGACAAATGCGCCTTTGAAAGAAGAAGCTATGCGCCAGGTCAGCACGGACAGGCAAGGGGGAAGGTCTCGGAATATGCCCTGCAGCTCAGAGAAAAGCAGAAGATTAAAAGGGTCTATGGCCTCATGGAGTCCCAGTTCAAGAACACATTCAAGGACGCCGACAGGTCAAAGGGCATAACGGGTGAAAACCTGGTTTCATTTCTGGAAAGAAGGCTCGATAACGCCGTTCACAGGGCCGGATTCGCAGGCAGCAGAAAGGAAGCCCGCATGCTCGTTACGCAGGGCTATTTCCGCGTAAACGGTAGAAAAGTCGATATCCCTTCTTTCAGGCTCCGGGCCAATGATACGATCGAGGTTGCGGCTAAAAAGAAAAAAGATGAGAAAATTATCGGGAGCCTCAAGGCCGTTGAAAGGCGCGGCGTGCCTGGATGGCTTATTCTTGACAGGGACAACATGAAGGCAACGGTGTCAAGGCTGCCTGTCAGGGACGATGTTACGCTTCCTATGCACGAACAGCTCATAGTAGAGTTGTACTCCAAGTAAGTGTAACGTTTACTATTCTCGAGCCCGGAAGTAATCTTACCGCGTTAGAAGTCATATATTTTAAAAAGACGGGGGTATCATGCAAAAAAACTGGCGTGACCTGATTAAACCAAGAAAGCTCGAGGTTGAAAAGGAGACACTTACCGGAACATATGGCAAATTCATCATCGAGCCGTTGGAAAGAGGTTTCGGGGTTACAATAGGAAATGCCCTTCGAAGGATACTGCTGTCTTCCCTTCAAGGGGCTGCCATTACGAGCGTGAAGATAGACGGAGTGCTTCATGAGTTCTCATCGATACCGGGAGTTAAGGAGGATGTCTCAGACATAATTCTTAACCTTAAACAGGTAAGGCTCAAGATGCATGGCGATGGACCTAAAACTTTGAAGATCAAAGGTTCCGACGGCGGAGACGTAAAGGCGGGCAACATAATCTGCGATTCAACTGTAGAGATACTTAACCCGGATCAGCATATAGCCACGATCTCGAAAGATGCTAAATTCGAGTGTGAACTGGTTGCGACTACCGGAAAAGGGTATGTTTCTTCCGAGCGGAATAAGCTTCCCGAACAGTCCATCGGCACCATACCGATCGATTCCATTTTTCAGCCGGTGACACGCGTAAATTTCAATGTCACCCATGCCAGAGTGGGACAGAGGACCGACTATGACAAGCTTGCGGTCGAGTTATGGACTACCGGCGCTATCGATCCGCAGAACGCCGTGGCCATAGCGGCCAAGATACTGAAAGATCAGTTGAGCGTGTTTATAACTTTTGAGGAGGGGGGCGAGGAGGGGCAATTTGAGAAGGCGGAGACCAAGCCTCAGTTCAACGAGATCCTGTTCAAGATCGTCGATGAGCTTGAGCTTTCAGTGAGATCGGCAAACTGCTTGAAGAACGCCGATATAAAATACATAGGCGAGATGGTCCGGAAAACCGAACAGGAGAT
>JAKAIQ010000072.1 GCA_021825035.1 Deltaproteobacteria bacterium
TCCCGGTTTCAAATGGCAATATTACACCGAAGACCTTTCTATCCCCGGCATTAAGAAAGTCTATCTCACCGTCACGTGGGGCAGGAATAACAGGGTTCTCATTGAGACTTATGTGCAGGCTTGAATGAAGCTGCCGGTATGTAAAAAATATGCAGGCGGAGGTTTTACCCTTCTCGAAGTCCTCGTGGCAGTGTTTCTTGCGTCGATAGTTATTATAGCTCTTTACACCGTCTTTTTCTCCGTACTCAGAGGACGGTCGGATATCGACAGAACCCTCGAGCGCACAAGGGAGGTAAGCCGTTTTCTTGACATTTTTTCAAGGGAAATTCAGTCGTCTTTTTTCAAAAGCAGCAATCCAAAGACGTTTTTTGTAGGCGATGAGGATGACAAATCCGGCAAATCGGTAAGCAAGCTGTACTTGACGGCTTTTACCTATCCCAAGACCAATACGGACACTAACACGGGCGATTTGCTGTCCATCCGTTACTATGCCGAAGAAAATGACGGCAAACTCACGCTTTACAAGGAGACCTGGAATTCCTACGGTGATGAGACCGATGGAGGCTTCAAGGCGGAAGTAGTCGAGGATATCGAAGGTTTCGAAATACTATATTATAATGGCAAGGATTGGGCGAAGGCTTGGGATGCGAGGCTCGATAACACCCTTCCCGAGGCGGTAAAAGCAACTTTATCCGTCATGGACAAGGGAGAAGTGAAAGAGTTTTCGGTTATGGCTCAACCAATGATAAGATGACCGAAGCATGGCGAACGCCTCGATAGCGCTTGAGATTAAAAAATTTTCTTTATTACGATGATGAATTATAAGTAAGAGCGGAATTCTTAATGATGCGGCGTACGTTAAGATGAAAATTTATGAAATGTGCAATCTCTTCAGAAAAGGGTATGGCTCTTATCATTACCCTTTTGATTACGGCGATACTTGTAGCGGTTATAACGGAAGTGGTTTACACGGTACACACCCATGCCATGATAATAGAAGACTTTAAGGACGGGCAGAGGGCCGAGATGCTCGCTGAAGGCGGTGTGAAATTGGCTGTCATGGGCTTAAATGAAATGATGAAAGGTAAAACATACACCGCATTTGCCCCTGACCAGTCAAAGCAGGTTATCCCTGAGGGAGACGGCGTTCTAACCATTCAAATCGTGGATGAGGAAGGCAAATTCCCGGCTAATTCTATAGTCTTCCAGAACGGCGAGACCCATGACAAGATGTACGCCGCTTATTTAAGGCTTGTCGAGGCGGCCGGATTTTCCGACGATCTTGCCGATACCCTTGCCGACTGGATCGACATAGACGACGAACCGAGACCAATGGGGGCTGAGACGTATGACTACTATTCGGAGCTCGACCCGCCATATAGCGCCAAAAATGCTCCGCTCGATTCCGTGGACGAGATGATGCTCATCAAGGGATACACCCAGCAGGTTTACGGCAAGCTTTCGCCTCTTGTCACGGTATATTCAGACGGCCTGATAAACATCAATACCGCTCCGAGAGAGGTCCTGATGGCGTTATCGAGGGATATAACGGCTGAGTTGGCCGACAGAGCTATAGAGTACAGGAACAATACCCCATTTCAAAATACGGCTGACATACGGAATGTATCCGGTTTTGAGACCATAGGCTTCAGCCTTCAGGACAAGATAACCGTAAAGAGCGGCGTTTTCAGGATCTATTCCAGGGCCAAGGTTGGCGAAGGCATCAGGGATGTAGAGGCCGTTGTAACTACGTCAAACGGCGGCCATGTCCTTTACTGGAGAGAGAGGTAATGGGAAAGACCATTGCGGTGCTCGATTTTGATTCCTCTTCGGTCAGCGCCGGCGTCTTTACCGGCTCCGGCAGTCAGCTCCAGCTGTCCGGGTATTGCTCCAGCCCTGTTGAAAGGGATATTAAAAAGGCCGTCGCCGGGATCGTGGACGCATTGAGGGCTAAAGGCGTTACGGATTTTTCCCGCGTTATAGCGGGTCTTCCGCCTGAGATCGTAAGCATGAGGATTATAGAGCTTCCCTTCCAGGATAAGAAAAAGATCGAGGGAGTCCTGCAGTTCGAGGTCAGGGATTTCTTTTTGAAAAATGTCGATGAGCTAATTCTTTCCGCCCTGCCTCTCGCTCAGGGTAAAGTGCTTGTTGCCGCGGTCGAAAAGGCTGTGCTCGAGGAATGGCTGGAAGCCTTAAAGGAGTCCGGGATAGATCCTTTCTGGATTACGACGGGCCTTCTTTCCAGGCACATTTTATTGAAAAGGTCCGATGCCCCGGAGGTCTTGGCGTTCGTCGACTCAAGCTCGGTGACGGTTGCGATGATGGGCAAGCCGCGTTTCTTCAAGGCCGTATCAGGAGCTTCCGACCTTTCGTTCGCTCTGCGCGCCATTGAAGAAGACGGTATCGTCGTCGAAAAGTTCTACTCTACCGCAGAAGCCTCGAAGCTGCTTAAGGAACTCGGGAGAGACGCTGCCGTATTGGATGAATGTACGGAAGGAAAGACTGGTTTGCTCGCCCTTGCCGGTCATTTCGTGGAAGGCGCGCCAATGGAGGCGATAAATTTCCTGACCGGAGAATTTGCCGACAATAAAGACGTGAGGGCGGCGGAAAAGGGGTTTAAGACGGCCGCTGTCCTTCTTTCGGCAATAGTCGTTCTTTGGGGGGCTTATTCTTACACCAGGTACTCCGTCGCGAGAAATTCCCTTGCGCAGGCTGGTAAAAAGCTCTATAGCGCTTACCGGGAACTCTTTCCGGCGGAAGCAAGAGTCGTAGACGCCTCGCTTCAAATGGACGCAAAACTTAAAAGCCTAAAAGACGAGGAACGCGTTCTAAAGGGGGGCGTGAATCCTCTCCGGGTCATGGCCGCGCTTTCCGAGGCAGCGGCCGGGGGAAATGGCCGCGGCGAGCGTATCTACAGCCTTAGCGTCGAGCATGGCAGACTCGTGGCAAACGGCTATGCCGGCTCCTTTGAAGGCGCCAATAATTTCAGGGAATCGCTTTCAAGACTCCCTTATTTCAGCGACATAACGCTTGCCGACGTAAAGGCGCGGGCCGGCGGCGGAGCGAGTTTCAGCATATCTGCGTCGATAAAGGAAAGGCCTTAGGTTTTCATGTTTGATATCGAGGAACTCAGAGGCAAGCTCGACAAAAAGACCCGTATCTACTTGAAAGGAGCGGCGTTGCTTTGCTGCGCCGGCATCTTCATCGCTGCAACGAATGGGGCCGTAGGCAAAGTTGAAATGCGCGCCATGGCTAGGAAGGCCGAACTCAAGGCTTTTTATGTCAAGAAGGCGGAATACCTGAAGGATAGCGCCGTCGCCGCTCCTCTTGAAAAAAAACTTCTTTTACCCGGGACGGCCGGATCGCCTGTTCCCATAATCGAGGAGATAGGCGGCAATTTAGGGATAAGGTCCAATATAAAATCTTTTAAACCTTTTGAGGACAAGGCTCTCAAGGGATACATCAAGAACGGAGTCGAGGCGAAGGTTGAAGGCATAACCCTTAACCAGCTGGCGAATTTCGTCTATGGGATAGAGAACTATAGAAATCTTCTTTTGATAAAGAACTTTGCCATGAAGTCGAGGTTCGATAACCCCGATATCTACGACGTAACCATGCAGGTGGTGCTGGTCTCCAAACATGAATAAGATTCTCATAACCATTCTGGCCGCATTATCGATGGTCTTTATATTCCTGATGCTTGTAATTGCGCTCATGCCGGAAGACTTTATCGAGGGGGCATTGAGGAGTCGGATGGAAAAAGACACTTCGCTCTCGTTCACCTCGGACGGTTTTGGCAAGAAGCTGCCTTTCGGCATCGAAGCATCAGGAGTGAGGATTATTTCGCCTGGAGCGCACTCGGAACTCATTTATTTCGACAGGCTCGATGTGAGTTTAAACCCGATTTATCTATTTATCGGAAGGCTGAGGTTCAACGTGAAAGGCGTTATTGGGGGCGGCGAGGTAAGGTCTGCCATAACCCTGAGACGTGGCGCAGTTGATGTGGACACGAATGTCCGGAATGTATCTGTCGCATCGATACCCGCCCTCAGGGCAGTTGGACTTGAAGGCTCCGGCACCATATCGGGAAATTCGGATATTATCGTGAACGGAAAAAACGGATGTCCGGACGGCTCTCTAAATCTGGAGGGCGCGGGAGTCGATCTTAAAGGCGTCAACGCAGCCGGTCTTAATTTTCTTTTGAAAGACAAGGCTGATATAACGCTTGTCCTCTACTCCAGGGGATGCAAGGCGACTATAAAAAATCTTTGGGTCGATGGGAAGACTGTAAAGCTGAAAGCCTACGGCGATGTGATCCCGGGAAATATCTTGTCGAAAAGCCGGATAGACCTCACGCTCGAGGTTCTTCCCAGGGATAACGAGGGGATACTTGCGCTATTTTCCAGGTACAGGAAGACTTCACGATTTTATTCGATGCGGCTGAGAGGAGAGCTTGCGAGTCCCTCGGTAACACCGTAAATAATATTCCTCAGGCTTTAAGAACGTGGACACAATGTCATGAGATTCGGCGTTTTCAAGGTCACAAATCTTATACTCGGCGCTTGCGTCTTCACCATTTGCGCGCTCATCGCCCGGGAATATATCCTGTTGAAATATAGCCCGACATTGAGAGATCAAGTTGGCATCGGCACGGCGCCCAAACCGGTGGCATTCGCTATGGACATGTCGCGGTACAGGTCCATCGGTAACGGTCTCTTCGGAAAAGCCGATATAAATCTTATAGCGCGTGAGACCGCCGGACAGAAAGTGTCGGCGAACGTAGACATAGCCCTTATCGGCACGGTAGTCGGCAAGTCGGGCATGAGCTATGCCATCTTTCAAGTGCCACAAACCAAGAAGCAGGGAATCTCGATGCCCGGCGACAGGGTTTTCGACGTCGGGATTCTTAAGACCATCGAGGCCGACCGCGTAACAATCGATTCCGACGGACGCGTTCTTACGTTTTATCTGCCGCAGGAGAAACCGCCTGGCTCCGCCGGTGCACCGGCAATGCAGGCTTCCGGCTCGCCGGGTTTTTCCGGCATTTCACGGAAGTCAGGCTCGGAGTGGGCAATAGACCATCGTGCGCTCGATAACGTCCTGAACAACATGGGCGAGGTGTTGACAGACGCAAGACTTCTGCCTTATAGTGATAACGGTAAGATCGCCGGATTCCGCGTAAGTGAGATAAAGCCTAACGGAGTGTTCAGCCTCATAGGCCTGAAGGACGGCGATATCCTCGTAAAGGTAAACGATTACAACATAGATTCGCCTGAGAAGGGCGTTCAGCTTCTTACCGGGCTGCGTGGCGAAAGCAGCATCTCGATCGACATCATAAGAAATGGTCAGCCGACGAGATTAAATTATGAGATAAGGTGAGTTCCAAATGAAATGTTTGCCATACGGGCGCTCGGCAAAGAGAAGATTGTCGGTTATCCTGTGCCTGATGATGACGCTCTTGCTTTCCGGCCATTTGATGTGTTTGACCGCTTTTGCCAAAGAGCAGCCGCCGGAAAAAAGGGAGGGAAAGGTTGAACTCAATTTCGTCGATGTCGATATCGCGACTGTAGCCAATTTCATCAGCAAGATCACCGGTAAGAATTTCATATATGACGACAGGGTAACCGGGAAGGTCACCATAGTGGCGCCAACGCGTATAAGCATTGATGAGGCTTTCGACCTTTTTACATCGGTGCTTGAACTTAAAGGGTATTCTACCGTCTTTACGGGGACCGCTTACAAGATAGTGCCCACCGGCGGCATAAAGCAGGACCCGATGAAGGTCGTTAATGACGGTTTCAGGGTTAATGATTCCTACATAGCGCGCCTTGTCTCCCTTGCGTTCGTTCAGAGCCAGGACATATTGCCGATGATACAGCCCCTTATTTCGAAGGAAGGTTACGTTGCCGCCTTCGGCAGGGGAAATGAGCTTCTTATCATTGACAGCGCATTGAACGTGGAGAAGATACTCAATATCATAAAGCTCGTCGATATTCAGCCGCAGGGATATACTCCGGAAGTGGTTTACCTCAAGTACGGGCAGGCCGAGGACATAGCTCAGATATTAAGGCAGATAAGGCCGGGATCAAGGCAGTCGATGATCAAGATGACGCCGCAGCCGCCTGCCGTAGCCGAAGGGGCGGGACCGGTGGCCGACAAAAGGCTTAATGCGCTTATACTCTTCGGGTCGCCGGAAGAAAACGCCGAGTACAAGAGACTCATAAGAATACTCGACGTGTCTCCGCCGGAGGCCAGCTCCCGGATTAACGTATATTACCTGGAGAACGCCGAGGCCGCGGAGATGGCAAAGGTGCTTGACGGCGTTCTCAAGCCAGCCGGCCCTGGCGCTCCGGCGCCAGGGCCGGCTGGCGCATCTATCAAAGCCCCGATGGCGGAATTCGCCGGACGGATAGCCATTACGCCGGACAAGGCGTCCAATTCACTCATCATAATGGCTTCGCCAGAGGATTATCTGAATATAGTCCAGGTCATAAAAAAGCTCGACAGGCGTCCGAAACAGGTATTCGTGGAGGCCATGATAGCGGAAGTCTCGATAGATAAGACCTTGAACCTCGGGGCCAACTGGCGAGCGACCGCGACGGCCAATGGAAAACCTCTCTTAATAGGCGGTGTCGGCACTATCGACTCTACCGCGGTACAGAACATAGTTCAGGGTATGACAGGTTTTTCTCTTGGGGGCGTGGCGAACTTCCTTAACATCCCCGTAACGGCGCCTGACGGCACCATGACTACCCTCAGCGTACCCGGCTTTGCGGCCCTGTTCAATATGTCCTTGTTCAAGGACGTCGTAGATGTGCTTTCCACACCGCATATACTTACGAGCGACAACAAGGAAGCCGAGATCATGGTCGGAGAGAACGTTCCTTTCTTGAGTCAGTTCGAAGCCACGTCAACCATCGGGGCGCCGCCCGTAGAATCGATAGAAAGAAAGGATGTCGGTATTACGCTCCGGATAAAGCCGCAGATAAGCGAGGGGAATTTCATTAAGCTCGACATATACCAGGAGATATCGGCCATAGCCCCGTCTTCCACCGCAGGCGTTACGGCGACAGACATAATCACGACAAAGAGGTCCGCCAAGACTACCGTCGTGGTGAAGACCAATCAAACGGTCGTCATCGGCGGGCTTATCCAGAACAAAGAGACTAAAAACATTCAGAAAGTGCCGATCCTCGGCGATATCCCCCTTCTCGGTTGGCTCTTTAAATCAACGACGACTGAATATACCAAGACGAACGTCCTGGTTTATCTTACACCTACGATAATCACGGACTTTCAGGATCTCGAGCAACTGAGAGAAAGGAAAAAGGAGGAATTCGATAAAAATTCGGTCGATATGGATAAGGAAAAAAAGTAAGCTTTCGGATGCAACATACACATTGATACGCAAAAAGTGCCCGCCTTTGCCTGCCCTTCAAAGGGACGGACCACTGAGGGCTTCATTCAATAGGATGTGACCGTGGAGCGAAAGAGTTCCTCATTGGCCTTTAAGGACAAGATACAAGACAGCGACGTAAGCCTTGAGTTTCTTGAAAAGCTGCCGCTCGCGTTTGTAAAGAAGAATCTCGTATTCCCGCTCCACAAAGAAGACGGCGTTCTCCTTGTGGCGGTCTCCGATCCAGGGAGCCTCTTTGCGCTCGATGACATACGAAGGGTCGCCGGAGAGCCGGTCGAGCCGGTGCTGGTGCCTGCAAAGGAGGTGCTTGGAGCGATACACAGGTTTTATGAGAGGTTGTCCGGCTCCGCCGAGGAGGTTATAAGCGAGCTTGGGGGAGAAAGCCTCGAGACCATAGCGCATCAGTGGGACGAGCCGAAGGATCTCCTTGACCTCGCTGACGAGGCCCCGATAATAAGGCTTTTGAATTCGCTTCTTTTCCAGGCCGTGAAGGAAAGGGCGAGCGACATACACATAGAGCCTTTTGAACGGGCGATAGAAGTGCGCTTCAGGCGTGATGGCATACTGTTTCCGATACTTGCGCCGCCCAAGATAATACAGGAAGCTCTCGTATCAAGGGTTAAGATAATGGCCTCGCTCGATATAGCCGAGAAGAGGCTCCCGCAGGATGGGAGGATAAGGCTGCTTGTCGCAGGAAAGGACGTCGATGTAAGGGTGTCGATCGTTCCGACGTCATTCGGCGAAAGAGTGGTATTAAGGCTTCTCGACAGAAAAACCGGTTCCGTCAGCCTCTCCCATCTGGGTCTTGACGACTCGCATGTGGCGTCTCTCGAAGCTCTCCTTCTTCGTAATCATGGCATAATACTCGTTACCGGCCCTACTGGTTCCGGCAAGACTACCACGCTCTATGCGTCTCTTAACCGTATAAATACAAGGGAGAGAAACGTCATAACCGTTGAGGACCCGGTAGAATACCAGCTTCACGGAGTCGGCCAGATACAGGTGAATACCAAGGTCGGGCTGACTTTCGCAGCCGGGTTACGCTCGATATTGAGGCAGGACCCGGATGTCATAATGGTAGGCGAGATAAGGGACATGGAAACGGCTGAGATGGCCATACAGGCCTCTTTGACCGGACATTTAGTGCTCTCCACCCTCCATACCAATGATGCCCCTTCCGCGGTGACGAGGCTCGTCGACATGGGGATTCAGCCGTTTCTTCTGTCTTCATCGCTTGTTGCGGTGCTGGCTCAAAGGCTTGTGCGAGTGCTCTGCAAGGAATGTATGATAAGCTACGAGCCGGCTGACGAAGAAAGGGCGCTTTTCACGTCCGTTCCTCCGCGCCTCTTCAGGCCAGGGGGGTGTGAGAAGTGCCTGAATACCGGTTTTAACGGTCAGACCGGCATTGTCGAGTTCATGGCCGTTGACCATGAAATGAGGAACGTGATACTTAAGAACACGGACTCCACAACGATCAAGGACTATGCTATTGCAAAGGGCATGAAGACCTTGAGGGAGGATGGCCTCTCCAAGGCCGCGCTCGGGATTACGAGCCTTGACGAGATAGTGCGGGTAACTCAAAACGATTGAGAAGCCGTGACGGCTTATGTGCGGAGAGTTGATGGAATAAAATGCCTATCTTTCAGTACAAAGCATATAATGCCGCAGGAAAAGAGGTGGCGGGAGAGATAGAAGCGCCAAGCCTTAAAGACGCCACCGAAAGGCTCAGGAACGAATCCCTTTATCCAAGGACTATTCTTCTTCAAACCGTTCGCATCGGGAAGTTCGGCCGTCGGGAGAAGGTTTCGTTAAGTGATCTTGCCGCCATGACGCGGCAGCTTGCCACGCTTATAAGCTCCGGCAGCGCCCTTTTCGACGCTCTTTCTACCCTCTCCGAAGAAGAGGAGAACGCCGCGCT
>JAKAIQ010000073.1 GCA_021825035.1 Deltaproteobacteria bacterium
AGAGAAGGTCGAGTCCGGCAAGGTCTTCGTGGACGGCAAGGGGGTCGGGGATGTCGGCGCCATGGTTATTAAGGATAGGACACACCTGTCGCAGGACGGCATGGTGCTTGTCGTCATGGCCATCAACGAAAAAACGGGCGAGATGGTCTATGGCCCGGACATAGTCACGAGGGGCCTTGTCTTCGAGGACGCAAGCGCCCCGCTCCTCGATAAGGCGAAGAATATAGTCATCGAGGCCCTCGGCAACATCAACGCCGAGGCCAAGGCGGAGCAGTTCGAGGTAAAGGAGGAGATACACAGGGCGTTGAGGAGGTTCTTCAACAAGACCCTCGAAAGAAGGCCGGTCATACTGCCCGTGATAATAGAGATATGACCGATGCGCCTTTCGGGCCATGGCTAAAACAAAAGAATTTACATGAATCCCCGCCTGTGGTATAATAGGACCACTCGTTAATCATCTCAGGTTTATTCCCCGGCTATGCGCGTTGCGACTTCCTTATAGCGGTTTTGATGCCCAGGCGGCGCACGCCGTGGAGCTTCGTTTTTCGTTTCAGGGTTCTTGGCCGCCGCGTCGAGGCGGGCGCAGGTCGAGCGGAGGCCTTCGCATGATGGCCGCCGATTCTTCGCGCGGCTGTTCATTCCCTGTTTGCGTAGATTGACGCCCTTTTAGCGAGGGCTGCCCTGATCGTTCATTCCCTGGTCTGAAAACGGCTTGCGCATGCGAAAGACCGTCCTGAAATATCTCTTCATGGTTTCCCTCCTCGCCCTTGCGGCGGCGGCGCGCGCAGGCGACGGCCTCTCTCAAATCAATCCGCCAATGGACCCGGCGCCGGATGAGAGGCCCTTTTACAGCTACAAAAGGGAGCCGGGGCAGTTGAAGCACGACAAATACGGCATGATAGACCCCACGCCCGACGTCATATCACTCAAGTACCTGCCGACGGACAGGTACGGGTTCGTGGATTGGATGAAGGCCCTGAACGAAGGGATTATAGCGCCGCGAGACGCGTTTCCCGGCAATAAGCCCGTGGTCGATCCGAAGGGCATCCCGGACGTCCTCATAAAGGCCAAGCTGGATTTCATGCCTGACGTCATCTTCCCGCATTCGTCGCACGAAAAGTGGCTCAAGTGCGGCATCTGCCATCCCAAAATATTCGCCGAGAAGGCCGGGAAGACCCCGATCTCCATGGTCGGCATATGGAAAGGACGGTTCTGCGGAAGGTGCCACGACAGGGTCGCCTTTCCGACGAGGAACTGCTTCAGGTGCCATTCCGCGCCCAAGAAGTACAACAAAACCGGCGAGGATGAAGCGCCGAAGGATACCGGGAAGTGGACTTCAAGGGACGATTTCCCGCGCCATGGCGGAAGGCGGGCCGACAACTGATTGCCGCAAAACCTTCGGCGTCGCGGTAAGGGCCGCGGGCGCGGCCTGAATAAGCCCCTGTAACGCCGGGGGGCGCGAGGAATGATGTCCATAAAGAACTTCTCGAAAATAGAGCTTGTAAATATCCTCGAGATAATAGAAGGGGCGCAGGAGTGCGCCACGGAAAATGATCTTAAGGCGCTTATATTGCGGACAAAAGACCTTGTTACCGCCGACTTTGCGATCTGCGGGCTCGGCAGGATTTCCGGCAACATGCTCTCCGAGGTCGTCTCGGTAGTGAACGGAAATTATCCTCAGGGCTGGCTGGATTCGTACATGAGCGAAAAACTATACTTCGGCGACCCTGTCGTGAGGTATTACTCGAGGTTTTCGCTTACCCAATACTGGGCCGATATAATCAAGCATTTCGGGGACAGCCTCGCCCGGCCTGCCATCGACTGCGCGGCCGGTTACGGCATAAGGGCCGGTATCTCAAGCGGCATATATGTCCCTGAAACCGCGTGCGTCGGGATATTTTCCTTCGCCGGGGACAGAGACAGGTTCAAAGACCATCATAAGAAGATCGTGGACATGCTTTCGCTCCATCTGAACAGGGCGCTCGTGAGAACGTCCGCCGGTCTGCCGCCGGAGGGGCCGCCGGACGTGGAAAGGTATCTATACATAAGATAGACGGCTTCCGGAAGGGAGCCTTGAAAACCGTCATGAATGTATGGTCGATTTCACGGGTTTAAACCATTCATCGCCGCGCCGATGCGAGTTTAAAAAATGGTCGCCGAATAATCTTCAGGCGCATGGCCGGTGGAGGACAGCTTTATGAAATTCAAAGACTTTTCAAAAAAAGAGCTTGAAGACATGCTTGAATTGATCCAGTCGTCAATTACTTGCCGGACCGGAGATGAGTTTCTCGGCATGCTCACGAGGCTAAAGGAGATGGTCAGCGCCGAGACCGCCATAAGCGTTATCGGTGAAACGACCTCGGGAAGCATTATCAAGATCCTGAACCTCGATTATCCGCAGGAGTGGCAGTGCATATACACAACGGAAGAATTATATAAAGATGATCCGGTATTCCTTTTCAATTTTAAGCATAACAAAACTCATTTCTGGCACGAAGCCATGCAGGCATTCCCCAACAGCAGATCCTTGAATGTGATGAACAGGGCGGCTGATTTCGGGCTGAAACATGGAGTGACGAGCGGAATAATCGAAAAACAGAACATAGGAAGCATATTTTCATTCGCGAGCCGGGAAGACAAGTTCAAGGACCGCGAGAAACGGCTTGTGGACATTATGACGCCTTATCTGCATCAGTCCCTTATAAGGCTCTATCAGAAGACATGGAGCCTGACTATTTACAATATTTCGCAAAGGGAAACGGAAGTCCTGAAATGGTTGAAGGAGGGCAAGACCAACTGGGAAATATCGGTCATACTCGGCATCAGCGAACGCACGGTCAAATTTCACATCCATAACATCATCGCCAAGCTCAATGCCGTCAGCAAATCGCATGCCCTTGCAATTGCGCTGAACTGCGGTTTGATATAGTGCCCATCCACGTTAAAAAGCCGGGCTTGTTTACGGCGGCGATTTTCTCGAATTCGAGCCAGTCCAGAGTGCAAATTGCGGCCTTCACCCCGTCGGGCATGGTCAAGAAATCGCCTTTGGATCTTACCGGGAGCCCGGATAATCTCAGAAGCCTGTAGCATCTGTCGTCCACTACCATGATCGAATGCCTTATCGAATGATAGATATTCCACTGGTAGAGGCCCTTATAAATGAGATTGGAAATGCAGGCGAGAAACCGGCGATGCCTGTGAGACTTCTTCACGCAGTATCTGGTAACCTCGGCGCTATCACTTTTTTTCGTGAAGTGTTCGTCTTCCGTCAATAAACATGCGAACTCTTTTTCTATCATGAAGGGCGCCGGGGCCTGGATAAGCCGCACGTTGCCTAAAAGCTCATGCGCGCTGTCGAAGATCCCGATGCTTTGAGCATATGAGTCATATTCATCCTTGTCGAGCCCATCTGGAGACGGGGGCACCCACTTCAATTCCTCGCGAAAGACGTCATGGCGCAACTTGAGCGCCGCGTCGAATTCCTCGTACGTGTCGAGCATTTTTACGATATAATCGCCTTCCTGGAATATGAGCTCCATGAAGGCTTTTTAACAGCAAATGTATCTCCATGTAACTGCCGACAGGCTCAGTTTAATTTCTCCGCTAAAAGTTATAGAATATAAAGTTTTGCTCAAAACGCGCCGGGTTTTTCAAGTGTACAAAAGTACAGGTGAAAAATTTTGCATGATCGCTTAGAATAAGTCTATATTTCGAGCGTTTATGGACAGGCATGAAGCGCGGGGCGTTCAGGCAAGGGCGCGCCGCGAGCTTCCGGCAAAGGCCCTCACTGCAAGAGAATGGCGGTTCCGCATCAGGAGGGGAGGGAGGCCGGTAGATGCCTTCGGGCAAATCTCGTCAGAAAGGAGTGAATGGAAGAGGGCAGGGACGCTCCGTAAAACGGACGCGGATTTTGAAAGGTTCATCGAATTTTCAGCCCTTCTCGAATCTACGCGATGAAGCTCCTCGCTATCGGCAAAGACGCGTTCAATAAGGAACAGAAGCAGCGGTTGAAAGAGCGGTTCAGGGCCGGGTCCCTCGAAGGCTTTCACAACCATGAGATACTCGAGCTCCTTCTTTCTTACGCGGCGCCCAAAAAGGACGTAAAGCACCTTTCCAGGGTCTTGATACACAGGTTCAAGGGCTTGAGAGGGGTTCTTGACGCCACGCCCGAGGAGATCAAGGCCGTGGTGGGCCTCAGCGAAAACTCGGCCGTCATGCTCAAGCTCGTCAAGGATGTCGCCGGCGTGTATCTCAAGGAGCGCATAATGGGAAAAGACGTCATTCGTTGCGCCAAGGACGTCATCGACTACCTCAATCTGACGCTTTCCGGCGAAAGGGTCGAAAAGTTCCTCGCCATGTACCTCAATTCGAAAAACGAACTTCTATCGGTGGAGACCCTTCACGAAGGCACGATAAACCAGACGGCGGTCTATCCACGGAAGGCCATAGAAAAAGCCTTTAAATACAATGCCCAGGGAGTGATCTTCGTTCACAATCATCCGAGCGGCGACGCCACCCCCTCGGACATCGACCGGCAGCTTACAAAGATCCTCGACAGGGCCGCTCTTGCCGTGGACCTTCTTGTCCATGATCACCTTATAGTCGGCAGGAACAAGCACTTCAGCGCGAGGGAGAACGGCTGGATAATCGGCTGTCCCGTGTACTCGCGTCCCACCCTCCCGTAAGCGCGCCACCACGCTTCCGCCATGGACACGCCTTTTCCGTACAGTTCTTCTCGCAAATGAAAGTCTGCCAATGATTCGCCCTGAGGCCGGGCAAGCCCACAATCGCGGATATTTCTTCATATCATCGAGATTCCCTGATTTCGCGTCTTTCTTTTCCCCGGCGCATTACAAAAAATTATCGGAAATTTTAAGGCAATTTTAATGTTTCGGGGCGATAATGGCGCAAGATTTCTTTAAAAAACTACCCTGAAATGATAATTTGAGGCGAGCTTGCCGGCGCTCGAAGGGCCGAAGCCTTGCCCCGGGGCCGGCAAGCTCGGTACGAATAACTCGGTGTCCGATGCGATACTACCCTGTATTTCTCGACATAAAAGGCAAGCGCATCGTCGTGATCGGCGGCGGGGTCGTGGCCGAAAGGAAGGTCGAAAGCCTTCTCAAGGCCGGAGCCTCGATTACGGTGATAAGCCCCCGCATCACTAAAAGGCTTCTTGAGCTTTCCGAAAAAGACGCGATACTCCTGATAAAAAGGAATTTCAGAAAAGGGGACCTCGCGCGCGAAGACCCGGTTGCCGTCGTGTCGGCGGCAAAACCGGCGATCAACAGGGCTGTCTCGGAAGAGGCGAAGGGACTCAAGACCATCGTGAACGTCGTGGATGACCCCGCGCTATGCGACTACATAGTCCCGTCCGTGGTGGACAGGGGGGATCTTATCATAGCGGTCTCCACGTCGGGCAAGGCTCCGGCCCTGTCGAAAAAAATCCGGCTCGACCTCGAGAGACGCATCGGAGAGGAGTATGCGGCGTTCACGGCGATCATAGGGGCCGTAAGGAATCAGTTATTGAAAAAAGGCGCAAATTATGATAAAAAAGAACGAGTTATCAAGGCCTTGATAGATTCGCCGATACCGGAGTGGATAACCGGCGGCGCGCAGGGGGCCAGGCGCATAGATTCATTCCTTAAAGAACTTCTCGGGGCTTCTTGCACGCTCGCGGGGCTCGGCGTGGATTTGAAGGCCGCGGCACGCCGGGCCGAAAAGAAGTAATGCGGCTTGCGTCCTCCCATAACCGCGTCTGTTGGGGTGACTATCCCGTTGACATGAGCGACATATTACTTTATATAACGTCCATCGTATACCTCGGCGCCACGGTCGTCTATTCTTTCTATCTTTTTCTTCGCAAGGACGGCCTCTTGAAGGCCGCTGGCCGCATTTTCATGGCCGGCTTCGCCTCTCATACCATCTCCATAATCCTCCGCTGGATGGAGGCCGGGAGGACGCCGGTGGCGAGCTTCCATGAATCGCTCAGCTTCTTTTCCTGGATAACCGTGGCCCTTTATATGTATGTCCTCTTCAAGCACAGGCAAAGGATCCTTGGCGCGTTCGTGGCGCCCTTTGCCCTGGTGCTGCTCATCATGGCGTCTTTCATGCCGGGCCGGATAATCCCACTTTCGCCGGTGCTCGCAAGCTACTGGCTGCCCGTCCATGTGACGCTCGCGTTCCTCGGCAACGCCTTTTTCGCCCTCGCGTTTTTCCTCGGCATCATGTACGTCATCCAGGAGCGTTATCTCAAGAAAAGAAAATTGAAGGGGCTTTTCTTCATACTCCCCTCGCTCGAATCGATAGACGAGCTCAACTATAAATGCCTTCAGTACGGCTTCCCGCTCCTTACGCTCGCCATCATAACCGGGGCCATCTGGTCGCAGCACGCCCTCGGGAGCTACTGGATGTGGAGGCCGAGGCAGATATGGTCTCTTATAACGTGGTTCCTCTACGCCGCTCAGCTTCACGGCAGGCTTACGGCCGGATGGCGCGGCAGGAAGGCCGCGATATTCTCCGGGACGGCTTTCATCGTGCTTCTCGGCTCTTTCATCATAATAAATCTGATTTCAGGCGGCTCGCACGGGCTGGCCTTCAACGGATAGCATGAACCTCATAATCGTCGGACTCAACCACAAGACGTCGCCGGTGGAGATAAGGGAGAAGCTCTCGTTCCCGGCGGACGCCATGGGAGACCCCCTGGGCAGGCTCATCGGCCACTACGGGCTCAACGAGGCGGTGATACTCTCGACCTGCAACAGGGTCGAGGTGCTTGCCATAACCTCCGACATGGAGAAAGGGGTATGGCAGATAAAACGGTTCCTGTCCGAGTTCCATGACATACCTCTTGAAAGGCTCGACGAACATCTCTACTCGCACCGCGGGGAAGAGGCCGTAAAGCACCTGTTCAGGGTCGCGTCCGGCCTCGATTCCATGGTCATGGGCGAGCCGCAGATACTCGGACAGGTGAAGGACTCCTACGGGTTCGCGGTTCAGCACGACGCGGCGGGCGTCATAGTGAACAAGCTCTATCACAAGGCCTTCCAGGTCGCCAAGCGCATAAGGACGGAGACCAGGATAGGCGAATCGGCGGTGTCCATCAGCTTCGCGGCGGTCGAGCTCGCAAGGAAGATATTCGGAGACCTCACGGGCAAGGCCGCCATGCTCCTCGGGGCTGGCGAGATGGCGGAGCTGGCCGCCAGACACCTCCTGTCGAACGGCGTGCGGGAGGTGATAGTCGCCAACAGGACCTATGAAAAGGCCATAGACCTCGTCAAGGGGTTCGGCGGCGGCTGCGGCAAGGCGATAATGTTCAGGGAGTTCCCGCATTACCTTAAAGGCGCGGACATCGTCATTGCGTCCACCGGGTCGGCCAGCTTCCTGATAAAGCCCGACCAGGTGCATGACTGCATGCGCGAGCGAAAGCAGAGGCCGATGTTCTTTATCGACATATCCGTGCCGAGGAACATCGACCCTCTCGTGAACAACGTCAACAACGCGTACGTCTACGACGTGGACGATCTTCAGGGGGTGGTGGAGGCGAACCTCAAAGAGCGGTCGAAGGAGGCCGAGGCGGCGGAAGGCATAATTGTGGAGGAGATAGAGAGGTTCTACCGCTGGATAAAGTCCCTCGACGTCGTGCCTACCATCATCGCGCTGCGCCAGCAGTGCGACTCCATAAGGAAGTCCGAGATGGAAAAGGCCATTCAAGTCCTCAACCTTTCCGAAAAAGACCGCAAGACCCTCGACGCCATGACCTCCGCCATCGTGAACAAGATACTTCACAACCCGGTGACTCACCTCAAGAGGGAGTCGAACAAGATAGAAGGCGATCTCTACATAGACACCATCCGCAGGCTCTTCGACCTCGATAACTCCAATAATAACGCGCTTAAAAAGGCGCGGGGGGAAGAAGAGTAGCGCCGGTCGGGGGCGGCTGTTTTTACGATATTTGAACGGCATCTCCGTTTGAACGGATTGTTTTTGTCGAGATATTTCACTTATCTGAATAAATACGGAAGGGCCCGTCATCTTGAAAAAAATAGTCATCGGTACGCGCGGCTCCATGCTCGCGCTCTGGCAGGCGAACTGGGTAAAATCGGAGATCGAAAAAAGGAATCCGGGGGTCGAGGCCGTCCTTGAAAAGATAAAGACCACCGGGGATAAGATACTCGACGTGCCGCTGGCAAAGGTGGGGGGCAAGGGGCTTTTCGTAAAGGAGATAGAAGAGGCCCTGCTTTCCGGAAAGGTCGATCTTGCCGTCAATTCGATGAAGGACGTGCCCACAATATTCCCGGAAGGGCTTCACTTGAGGGCCATAACCGAGAGGGAAGACCCGAGGGACGCGGTATTGAGCAGGAATAACGCCAGGCTCCTCGAACTGCCGAAGGGCGCGAAGATCGGGACGTCGAGCCTCCGCAGGCAGGCCCAGCTTCTTCACGCGAGGCCTGACTTCGAGATGCTCCACTTGAGAGGGAACCTCGACACTCGCATGAGAAAGTTGAGCGAAGGGCATTTCGACGCCATAATACTCGCAGGCGCGGGCGTTAGAAGGCTCGGATGGGCGGATAAGATAACCGAATACCTGCCGACGGAAGTCAGCCTTCCGGCCATAGGCCAGGGCGCTCTCGGCATAGAGACAAGGACTGACGACAAGGAGATAAATAGCCTTGTGGCCTTCTTCGATCACCCGGACACCTCCGTTGCCGTCAGGGCGGAGCGCGCGCTTCTAAAGAGGCTTGAGGGAGGCTGCCAGGTGCCGATAGCCGCGTACGGGGAAGTTGACGGCGATACGCTCAAGCTTACCGGCCTTGTCGCCTCGACCGACGGCATGACCCTTATAAAGGACTCTGTCGAAGGAAAAAGGATGGATGCGGAGCCGCTCGGAGTAAAGCTTGCCGTAAGGCTCCTCGATAAGGGCGCATGGGATATCCTGAAAGACCTCTACGACGTGAACCCGCCGGGCGGGGCGTAGACGCGTCATTTTCAGGCTCTCGCCCCCTGATCCCGACTCTCACGCCTTTCCAGCGGTCCGTGTCCGAAAGGGCCGCTCGCTAAAAACCCTTCGCTCAGGTGATATGCTCCGTAAAACAGCCAAGATATTCCACCTCTTCGGGCTCGTGCTCTGGCTTGGGCCTTCCACCGGGGGATACGTCCTTCTCATTTTCGCAAGGGCTGAGGGAAGGAGCCATATCGCCTACTGGCTCTTCACGGAATACGTTAAGCTCGTTGACGCCGAGGCCGCGGGATTGACGTTGCTTGTCGTTAGCGGGCTTACGATGCTTTTTTCCACTCCGGCCCTCAAAAAGGCGCGGTGGCTGAGATAC
>JAKAIQ010000074.1 GCA_021825035.1 Deltaproteobacteria bacterium
GTATGGCCCCGGCTATAAGGCTTTTGACCTCTATCGGGAGATTGCTTTTAAGGGCGAGCTTTTTCCCGTACGTAAAGGTCTCGGCAAGGGCGAACGAGCATAGCCCGAAGAATATCCCGGCTATGACTATCTTTATGAAAAAAAGGTCGCTGAAGACCGGGACGATGTTTATGGGGCGGTAGAAGTAGGCTATGCCGAGCCAGGAGGAGACGTGATAGCTTATTATGCCGGCGACAAAGGCCGGGAGGAGAACGTCGTAGAGTATGCCGCCGACGACCATGACCTCGAGCCCGTACATCGCCCCGGTGAGGGGCGCGCCGAAGACCGACGAGAAGGCCCCGCATATGCCGCAAATGACGAGCTTTCTCCTGTCCGAGGCGTCGAACCTGAGGAGGCCGGAGAAGATAGACGCGACCCCTCCGCCTATCTGCACGCTCGGCCCTTCCTTTCCGGCTGACCCGCCGGTGGCGATGGTTATTATGGAGGCGAAGAACTCGACCGGCACGATAAGGGCTGGTATCTTCCCCGAAAACCTGTTCACCGCCTCTATGCAGAAGTTCGCGCCCGGCACCTTGCCCTGCGGCGAGACGTATTTTGTGAGAAGGGCGCTTGCAAGAAGCCCGGCGGGTATGAGGAGAAAGTAGTATTTATAATGCCCGGTGAAGGATATGGCCGCGTACAGGGCGTTTATGTAGATGACCGTGGATATGCCTGTTATTACGCCTATGGCGGCGGCGAGGGTTACCCATTTTATGACGCTTACGAAGATTACGGTTTCTTCTCTGAGTCTTATCTGCATTTGAGGTGCTTTCCGTACCTGCCGTGATTTGATGAAAAGATGACGGATACAAATGAACGCCGGAATGAACCACCCCGCGGCTTTCCGCGGGCATCAAAACCTCTATGAAGTCACAGCGCGCACGGCCCGTGAATCGACCCTGAAAAAATCAAATGTACCATAACCAGTTTTCGTAGTCTTTGTTTTTTCCTTTCACGGTGTCGAAAAAGACCTTCTGTATTTCCTTTGTTACCGGACCCGGCCTGCCCCTGCCGATGGTTCTGAGGTCAACCTCCCTTATGGGCGTTATCTCCGCCGCGGTGCCGCTGAAGAAGGCCTCGTCGGCCGTATAAAGCTCGTCCCTCGTGAACCGCTCTTCCTTTACTTCCACGCCCCTGTCCCCGGCTATCTTCAAAACCGAATCCCGCGTGATCCCGTTGAGTATCGAGGTGAGCGGGGTCGTCTTCAACACCCCGTTCTTTACCATGAAGATGTTCTCTCCGCTCGCCTCCGACACGTAGCCTTCGGTGTCGAGCAGAACCGCCTCGTCGAAACCCGAGGCCACGACCTCTTTTTTGGCGAGGATCGAGTTTACGTAGTTGCCGACGAGCTTGGCCTTGGTCATGCCGCTGTTCACGTGGTGCCTGGCAAACGAGGATATCTTTACCCTTATCCCGTTCTTCAGGCCTTCCTCTCCGAGGTAAGCCCCCCACTCCCATGCCGCTATGGCGACCCTTACGGGGTTGTTCTTCGGGAAAAGCCCCATGGAGCCGTAGCCGAGATACACGAGCGGCCTTATGTAGCCTTCCTTCAGCCCGTTGACCTTCATGGTGGCCGCGATGGCGCCGTTTATCTCATCGACTGAAAAGGGGATTTCAATGAGGCCGATCTTCGCCGAGGCGAAGAACCTCTCGGTATGTTCCGGGAGCCTGAAGATGGCGCTCCTGCCGTCCTCGCATCTGTAGCAGCGTATGCCCTCGAACGCGCCGAGGCCGTAATGGAGCGTGTGCGTGAGGACGTGGACGTTGGCGGCGTTCCAGTTTACGAACTTTCCGTCCATCCAGATCTTTTTAGCCTTTGCCATTGTCGGAGCCGTCTCCTTTTGTGAGATGTTTTTTGTCTTCGGCATTGCAAAAGCGGGTGCGGACGACCCTTCGCGGGCATCTTGCCCGCGTTGCGCGAACGTCCGGAGGCGCATGCCGGTGCTTCAGCCTCCGGCGGCGCGCAGCATGTCGATGAGCCTTTCCCTTTCTTCGGCGGAGAAATAATTTATCTCTATCCTGCCCTTCCCTTTCCTCTCCTTGAGCGTCACCTTTGTGCCGAACACCTCGCGCAGCTCGTTCTCCACCTCGCTCTGCGAGGACGTCTTTTTTACGACCGTCTTAATGAAGCCCGCGCCTTTTTCATTGACGAGCCTCTCCGTGTCCCTGACCGAAAGGCCCTTTGAGATTATCTTTCTCAGGAGCTCGGTCTGGAGCGCGTGATTATCGGCCGACAGGAGCGCCCTGGCATGGCCCATCGTGATAGTCCCTTTTATGAGCTCTTCCCTCGCCTCCGGCTGGAGCTTGAGGAGCCGGAGATAATTGGCCACGGTCGCTCTTTCCTTTCCGACCCTTTTAGCGACGTCTTCCTGCGAGAGGCCGCATTCCATGAGGCTCCTGTAAGCCTCGGCCTCTTCCATGGCGTTAAGGTCCTCCCTCTGGATGTTCTCGATTATCGCAAGCTCGAGGCTCTCCTGGTCGGTCGCGTTGGTGATGACGGCGGGGACTTCGGTCAACCCGGCCATCTTAGCGGCCCTCCATCGCCTTTCTCCGGCGATAAGCTCGAACCCGTCCCGGCCCTTTCTGATGAGGAGCGGTTCGAGCACCCCTTTTTCCCTGATCGAATCGGACAGCTCCTTCAATGCGCCTTCGTCAAACCATTTCCTGGGCTGCGTCCTGTTCGGGCTTATGTCCATGATGGGACAGAGGAGGAACTTTCCGTCGGCTTTGGCGGCCGCGGGCTGCGCTTCGCTTATGAGCGCGTTAAGGCCCCTGCCGAGCACCCTTTTCTTGTTAAGAAGGTCTTTTTTATCGAGCATGACCGCCCCCTCTTGATTGGAGAGCCTTTGCTCTCTTGTAACTAATTGATATTATTACGTTTTTAGTGTTTAAGTATTATCTCTTTGGCAAGCTCCATGTAGCTTAACGCGCCCCTCGACGTTACGTCGTAGAGGATAACCGGCTTGCCGAAAGACGGGCTTTCGCTCAAACGGACGTTTCTCGGTATCACGGCCTTGAAGGCCTTGTCCTTGAAGTGATTCCTTATCTCCTCTTCAACTTGGTGCGAGAGGTTGTTTCTCGCGTCGAACATGGTGAGCAGAATGCCTTCTATCTCAAGGGCCGGGTTCAGTTTTGCCCTTATCAGCTCTATGGTCTTCATTATCTGGCTTATGCCTTCAAGGGCGTAATACTCGCACTGAAGGGGGATGAGCACGGCATTTGACGCCACAAGTGCATTTACGGTAAGAAGGCTGAGGGATGGAGGGCAGTCGATGAGTATATAGTCGAACCGGTCTTTTGCGTCCATCAAACATTCTTTCAACTGATATTCCCTTGAAGGCGCGTCCACAAGCTCCACCTCGGCCCCTATGAGGTCTATGCTCGAAGGCGCGACCTTGAGAAAGCTGATCTCCGTATCTTTGAGGAGCGATTTGAGGGGCGCGTGCTCTATGAGCGCCTGATAGATGCCGCGGCCGTTTTTCGCAAGGCCCATGCCGCTCGTGGCATTGCCCTGGGGGTCGAAGTCGACGAGCAGGACGCTTCTTTCAGCCACGGCAATGGAAGCCGCAAGATTTATGGCGGTGGTGGTCTTTCCCACGCCGCCCTTCTGATTCGCTATGGAGATTATTCTTCCCACTCTTTGAAATTATAGAGGTTTATACGGCATGGCGACGCGGCTTTGTTCGATAAAGGCCCTTTTAGGATCATCATTTCACGCGAACGTCGATAAATCAATGAACCGCCATGAAAGTTTAAAACAGATGCAAAAGGTTTTCAAGTCATTTTTCCGAAAAGAAAGGCAGGGAGAGACAATGAACCTCTCCCGCGCTCGCCGCAGGGTATCATAACCTCGATAATGAAGTCGCGGGGCGCGTACCGGGGAATCAACCCTGAAAAGATGAAAACTCTTTGCCATAAATGACGGAGAATTTTGATGGCGCGAAAGGTCATTTATGATTGCCGCCTTGCCCGGCCCTTAAAAGGCCGGGATTGCCGTCAGGATTCAGCCGTCGGGCGCAACATGAGGGCATGGCTCGAAAAGGCCGTCAAAAGGGTCTGCACCACACCATGATGTTCCACGTGGAACATCATGAATGAACCTCCTCATGGCAAGCCGCGAAGTATTAAAAAGCTCTATTATGGAAGTCGCGCGCCATCGGTGAATTAGCCCTGAAAAGATTAAATCGTCTTTCTGAATCTGAGAATGACGGTAGTCCGGTCGGTGAACGGAAGATTCACCTCGAAGACCTCCGGTTTGTCCACTCCCTTGAACCACTTGGCCGCTTCAAGGTCTTTTTCATATGCAGGGCCTTTGACGGCTATTATTATGCCGCCCGGGGCCACATACGGCAGGCTCAAGCGGAGGTAATCCTTAAGCTCAGAAAAGGCCCTTGAAATAACGCAGTCAAAGGAGAGAGCATACCTTTCCATAATGGCCTTATCCTCGACCCTGCCATGGACAGCCTCGATCTCTTTAAGCCCGAGCGTCCTTATGACATGCCTGAGGAAGTGCACCTTTTTTTCGATCGAGTCGATGAGCGTCACGCGGATGGACGGGTCAAGCGCTTTTAGCGGTATGCCCGGAAACCCAGCGCCTGCGCCTATGTCCAGAAGCCTCTTCGAGCCTTCAAGATAGCGGTAGGGGATGAGTGAATCGATAAAATGCCTGAGGATTATCTCGCGGTCGTCTTCGATGGAGGTGAGGTTTATCTTCTTATTCCATGCCTTGAGTTCTTTTAAATACCGTAAAAAAAGGGATATCGAGGCGTCGGGGAGCGGCATCGATAGCTCCTCCCCTCCCTTTTTCAACAGCTCTATGATGAGTTTTTCTTCCATTCGTATGGATGGTGTTCCACGTGGAACACCATCGAAGCGAGGCTTTATCTATACGCGCCGGTTTTCTTCAAGTGGATCATGAGCATCGAGATGGCCGCCGGAGTAACCCCTGAGATACGGCTCGCCTGTCCTATCGATTCAGGCTGAAACCTTTTCAGCTTCTCCCTTATCTCCGTTGAGAGCCCGCTTACGCCGTCATATTCGAATTTATGCGGGATCCTGAGCCCCTCGATACGCTTGAACCTTCCGGCCTCTTCGAGCTGCCTCTTTATGTAACCTTCATACTTCGTCTCGACCTCTATCGCTTCCTTTATGTCCCGGCTGATGTCGATGCCCCGGCCCGCAAGGCCAAGCACAGCATCAAGGCCGAGTTCAGGACGGCGAAGCAGCTCTTTTAGGGTCGTGGCCTTTTTTATCTCGTTTGTATTAAGCCCTTTCAGGGCCGTATTTGTGCCGATGTCCGGATAAATAACGGTTTTATCGAGGATTTCCTTCAAAACACCGAGGGCCTCTTTTTTAGCCACGAAAGGCCGGTAGGCGTCTTCTTTTATAAGACCGGCCCTGAAGCCAATCTCGCGCAGACGCGTCTCGGCGTTATCCTCCCTGAGGATGAGCCTGTATTCGGCCCTCGACGTGAACATCCTGTACGGCTCCTTCGTCCCCTTTGTGACGAGGTCGTCTATCATCACGCCGATATATGCCTCGGATCTGTCGAGGATAACGGGTTCCATGCCCCTTATTTTCAACGCGGCGTTCATCCCGGCAATAAGCCCCTGCCCGGCGGCCTCTTCGTAGCCGGACGTGCCGTTTATCTGGCCGGCCATGAAAAGCCCCTCGACATTCTTCGTCTCAAGGGTGAGTTTCAACTGCGTCGGCTCGATGAAGTCATACTCTATCGCGTAGCCGGGCCTGAGTATCTCTACATGCTCAAGGCCTTTTATGGTCCGCAAAAACCTGTATTGCACGTCCACGGGAAGGGAGGTGGAAAGCCCGTTGGGATAGACTTCGTGCGTGTCATAGCCCTCTGGTTCGAGAAACACCTGGTGCCTCGCCCTCTCAGGGAATTTCATCACCTTATCCTCGATAGAAGGGCAGTATCTCGGCCCAATGCCCTCGATAACGCCGCCATAAAGTGGCGACCTGTCGAGATTCTGCCTGATGGCCAGGTGCGTAGCCTCGTTGGTATAGGTGACATGGCAGGGGACTTGCCTTCTCGTTATCGGCCCTGATGAAAACGAAAAAGGCTTGAGGCAGGCAAGGGGCTGAAGCCCCTGCGCCTCTATCCTCGAATAGTCTATGGTCCTTCCGTCGAGCCTCGGGCAAGTCCCGGTCTTCAGGCGGCCGAGAGTAAAGCCGAGCTTTCGCAATGAATCCGAGAGGCGCACGCTCGCCATGTCTCCGGCGCGGCCCCCGGGATAATTCACAAGCCCGATATGGATGAGGCCGTTCAAAAAGGTTCCGGCAGTGACTATGACGGCCCTTGCGCCAAGGACCTCGCCCGTATCGAGGCGCACACCGGAGACCTTTCCATCGCTTGCAAGTATGTCATTGACAAGGCCCTGCCTGAGCCTTAGTGCGTCCGTTCTTTCGAGAACCAAGCGCATCCTCTGCCTGTAGAGCGCCCTATCCGCCTGCGCGCGCGTTGCCCGCACCGCCGGGCCTTTGCTGTCGTTAAGGACCCTGAACTGGATGGCCGTGTCGTCAATGGCCTTTCCCATCTCGCCGCCCAGGGCGTCTATTTCTTTTACGAGGTGGCCCTTGGCGACCCCGCCGATGGCCGGGTTGCAGGACATCTGGCCGATGGTGTCGAGGTTCATGGTGACAACGAGGGTGGACAGGCCCATTCGCGCCGCGGCAAGCGCCGCCTCGCACCCGGCGTGGCCTGCCCCTATAACTATGATGTCATGCCTGGAATGATCCATTTTTTAAACGTGAAACAAATTAATGGTAAATATATCTATTTTATAGTATCCTTTAAATTCGTGTCAATCGATTTTGAGAAAAGACTGTTTTTCGGAAGGACGGTTAATATTATAACACCTTGATTTGCTTAGATAAAATAAAAATTATTGACAATAAACCCAAATATTGTATACTTCAGCGTTATGCCAAAGTCCAACAATAAAACCAAAAAATCAGGCTCTTCAGTCGCGGCAAAAGCGACTGCCCGGCCCGCGAAGGCGGCCCCGGCCAGGAAAGTAAGCGCGGCTCCGGTCAAAGAAAAAGCGAAGACGACAAAGCCGCCCGAAGCCGCTCCGCCGCAGGCAAAGGGAGGCAGGGCTTCTTTTAAAAAAGAGATAACCAAAAAGCTCCATGAAGCCAGGGCGAGGATACTTCAGGAGGTGTCGCACAAGATGAGGCAGGAGAGCGACAATCTCAAATTCGAGATCGGGGACATCTACGACATAGCGAGCAGCGAACGCGAGCGCGAGCTGGCGCTCATGCTCGGAGACCGCGACCGCGAAAAGCTCGCCGAGATAGACGAGGCCCTCGAGCGGATAAAGGACAACACCTACGGCGTCTGCGAGGAATGCGGAGAGGCTATCGCCGAGAACAGGCTCATAGCCCTGCCCTTTACGCGCGTATGCGTCGAGTGCCAGTCGAAGAACGAAAAGGAGCAGAAGATAAGGGGCAAGATGTACGAGGAAGAGACCGGCCTCGGCATCATGGAAAGGTCGGAAGAGGAAGAGGAGTTTTAATTTATCAAGGGCCGGATTCCCTGCCGCGCCGCGATTGCCTTATTGTGATACCAGCGTAAGGGTTTATTCTCAGCGTACGAAGCCATTGCCGTTGCCGAAGCTCATTCGGCGGCGGCTTTTTTTATTCCGTTTGCCGGGGAGGCGGCTGCGACCAATTCGATCGCGATCCGGATACAGTCAAAAAATGTCATTGATCGCGCAAACAGTTTAGAGCCATCATCCGGCCATAATCAAAAAAAATAACAAAAACGAATAGATGATGCTGGTATGTTTATTGCTTACATATTGACGGAAAGCCCGGCGAGCCTTGTAACGCCGCTACGCCGGACAAACTACATAAATGACAAGGAGATCGAGATGGGCTGGATAAAATTGCTGAAAAATTCGCTTGTCGTCCTGATCCTGTGCGTATTTTTGCCGCAGATCACGGGGTGCGGCACTATCCTGTATCCCGAAAGAAAGGGGCAAAAGGGCGGGCAGATAGACGTCGGGGTCGCCGCGCTCGACGGCATAGGGCTTTTAGTCTTCCTGGTGCCCGGCGTAATCGCCTTTGCCGTTGATTTCGCCACGGGCACGATCTATCTCCCCGGCGGCAAGGCCTCGCTCTACCCCGAAGAGATCATGGCCCTGAGAGTCGAGGGCCGCGGGCTTGATAAAGAGGCGATAAACAGGATCGTAGCCGGGGAGACCGGGATCTCCGGGGCGCTCGATTCCGACAGGTTGCGGGTCTACACCCTGAAGACCGGAGACAACGTCCAGGCAAAGCTCGCTCAACTCAAGGCCGCGGGCTTGCGCGCCATTTGATCTTTTTTGGGGTTGATTCCCCGGCGCGGCCTGCGTCCTCCCTATTTTGATACCCGCGGCTTGCCGCGAGAAGGTTCATATTCACGGCTGCCGGGAAAAGAGGGACATTGTTCTTTCGCAGCCAAGCCGGGCAGCTCAGGCCAACGAAAGGCACGTGCCGCCGACCCGGCCCCGGCCGTTTTTTTCATGTCCATGGCGCGCCGCTTACATGACCGCCAATACGCGGCTCTTTGCAGGGCGAGGCTTCAGGGGTGAAATATGCCGCGGCGTCAAATCAGCGCACCGCAAGATGGCTTTTATCGCACCAGTTGCAGGTAATGTACGCCGGTTGAACCTCGCCCTTTTCGTATCTTGCCGCGAGACCGATGGCTGCCTCAGGACCGTCGGCGTAAACGAGAAGAGATTTTTCATCTTCAGAATGAACGTGCTTGCGGCAATCGAAAGGCATTGCCCTCCCGTTTTTTACAAGGTAATAATTCAACATCAGCCACCTCCGGCTTTCAATTCCCGGATCGCGCTCTTGCGACCCGGCTGTCTCCGCTACCTTATACAATTCTACCGGATATTTTGCGGAAAGGAAGCGGCAGGCGAAAAAGGCCGCTCGCACAAATGACAAAAGGCATATTCTTCGCTTTAGCGGCGGGTTTATAATTTCATTCAGGAGGATTTTCACTTGCCTGAACCGGAGCCCGCCGCAATCCCGCTCCTTATACGGGCGGGTCAAGGCGGACGATGCAAATGATTATCCCTCACCATGAAGAATTTCCGCCATTTATGGCGGAGTTCTGCAATCTTTTCAGGGTTCATTTTTCAGGCAGCGCGCGCCGCGACTTGGATACAGAGGTTTTTGATGCCGCGCGGCTTGCCGTGAGGAGGTTCGTTGGACGTTCTCAAAAAGGGGGTGAATTGAAATGTCGGCAAAAC
>JAKAIQ010000075.1 GCA_021825035.1 Deltaproteobacteria bacterium
AGGAACGAACGAAAACGCAAACGGCCTGGTCAGGCAATACTTCCCTAAAAACCATGACTTCAAAACCATAACCGACGAACAGATAAGCTTAGTCATGGACCGGCTAAACAACCGGCCAAGAAAAAAACTTGGATTCCTGACGCCGAAAGAAGTATTCTATAACCTTAAACCTGTTGCACTTGCAACTTGAATCCGCGATATGCGTTAGGCTCTTCAATTAAAATATCCTTGCGGGATTTGCTTTTCTCCGAGAACATCTGGATTACCGTCTCAAGCTTCTCCTGCATTGCTTCAACGGCTTTTGACTGAGCCTCTGTTGGGTCGCCCTTTCCACCCGAATCCGAGTAAAAAGATAAAGCCTTCTTGAGGTCTGAAGCGATTCCGAGATAATCAACAACGAGTCCGCCTGGCTTATCAAGGAATACCCGGTTGACCCTCGCAATGGCCTGCATGAGGTTATGGCCCCGCATGGGCTTGTCGATATAGAGCGTGTGAAGACAAGGAGCATCAAATCCCGTCAGCCACATATCGCGCACGATAACAAGCTTCAAGGGGTCAGCCGGGTCTTTCATCCTATCCGAAAGCGCCTTTCGCTGTGCCTTAGTGGTATGCTGTTTCTGCATCACTGGCCCATCCGAACTGGCCGCCGTCATAACTACCTTGATTGCGCCCTTTGCCAAATCTTCATTATGCCACTCAGGTCTAAGCGAGATAATTTCATTGTAAAGGTTTACCGCGATCCTTCGGCTCATGGCGACAATCATGCCTTTGCCATTAAATACCGTTTGTCTCTGCTCAAAATGATTGACGATGTCCCTTGCCAGATTTTTTATTCTTTCTTGATTGCCGACTATGGCTTCAAGTTTTGTCCATTTCGCCTTTGCCTTCTGATGTTCGGTTAGCTCTTCAGTCTCATCAAGCTCTTCATCGAATTCTTTAATCAGGCGGTGGCCTTCCTCACTGAGGTTGACCTTAGCAAGGCGGCTCTCATAACAAATCTTAACCGTTGCACCGTCGGATACGGACTGTGCAATATCGTATATATCAACATACTGGCCAAAGACCTTCGGGGTGTTTACATCCGTCCCTTCTATGGGGGTTCCCGTAAAGCCAATATAAGTAGCATTAGGCAGGGCATCCCTCATATACTTGGCAAAGCCATACGCGATTCGCTTTCCGATTACCTCTTTGGTATTCGCGTCCTTTTCATCTACAAGTTTTGCATCAAAGCCATACTGCGTCCGGTGGGCTTCGTCGGCAATGACTACAATATTTTTCCTGTCCGAAAGCTGGTCGTATTCTGATTTTCCAGGTTCAGGCATAAATTTCTGAATGGTAGTGAAAACTATCCCGCCCGATGCCACTTTCAAAAGCTCTTTCAAGTGCTCGCGGTCTTTCGCCTGGACGGGTTCCTGTCTGAGTAACTGTCTTGATGCCGCGAAAGTATCAAAGAGCTGGTCATCAAGGTCATTTCTATCGGTTATGACAACCACGGTTGGGTTATGCAGTCTCTGCACGAGCTTTGCCGTGTAGAAAACCATTGATATTGATTTGCCGCTTCCCTGCGTATGCCAGACGACGCCGCCCTTACGGTCGCCTTCTTCCGATGAAGCCTTCAAGGTGCTTTCAACGGCTTTATTGACGGCATAATATTGATGATAGGCCGCAACCTTCTTCACGGTCTGAGCCTGCGTTATGCCCGTCTTGGGGTCTTCTTTTTTGGATTTCTCGAAGATGATAAAGTTCCTGACAATATCCAGCAGGGTTGCGGGATTAAGCATCCCCCTTAAAAGGGTTTCCATTTGGGGAATAAATCGTGAAGCCTCTTTTCTTCCGTCGGCTGTTTTCCATGCCATAAACCGGCTTATATCGGATGAAACACTGCCAGCCTTGCACTCGTGGCCGTCCGAAATAACGCATATGGCGTTATAGGTAAACAGGCTTGGTATCGTTGCCTTGTATGTCTCTATCTGGTCAAAGGCTTTTTCTATGGTAGCGTTTTCATCCGCCGGATTTTTCAGTTCAATAAGGACAAGCGGAATCCCGTTGACGAAGAGAAGAATATCGGGCCGCTTGTTCTGGTTATTTTCGATTATCGTATATTGATTGACTGCAAGGAATTCGTTTTCATCCGGGTTATCGAAATCTATTAACCAGACGTAATCATGCCTGTCATTGCCGTCAATTCTATACTGGACGGGAACGCCGTCCGTGAGGTATCTGTGAAAGGTTTCGTTGTTTGTAACCAGGTCGGGTGAATTTATGCGAAGGATAGAACGGAACGCCTGTTCTCGCGCGGATTCGGGGACGTTTGGGTTAAGCTTCTGAATTGCGGCTTTCAGCCTGTCCGCCAAGAGAATATCGCTAAAGTCCCGTCTCTCCGGCTTATCGCCTTCGGGAGAAATATCCGGCCCGTAAAGATATTGGAAGCCCAAGCCTTCCAACTCTTCAATCGCGTATAGCTCTATGTCGCTTTCAGTAATTTTGCTCATCCGGCTTCCTGTTTATTTACAGGGGGGAGGTTTACGCATCGTCCTTTTTCTTGCGCGGCTGTTTCTTGTGTTTGCCGATCATCTTCTTTACTTCCTTGTCAAAATCGCTCTCATATTCCCGATCTTGTATAACCCGTAACTTTTCGTACTCTGCTTCTGCAAGCCTCTTGGCTACTTCGTGACGTACCTTGCCGGGATTGTTCAAGACCTCATAGTCATTAAATTCCAGGAAACCGTCGAGCCTTTTCACCCAGTCTTTCATTTTCATACTTATATGCCGCTCAGCTTGATTCTCTGCATAATCAAGGTACATTGAAACTATTCTTTCAAGCTCTTTTATTTCTTTTTCAAAAAGGTAATTTTTTGCAACAGATACGTCCTCTTTCATGATTTTGCCGCCCGGTGAATTCTTCCATGTTTGCAGGCCCATGTTTGGCTTTTTAGCGTCCGCCCGCCCTGCCACTATCTCTGCGGCTGTCTTTCCGGTTATTGCCCAATGAAGCTTGTTCTGGACCGTCATAAAGAAAGTTTTGGTTATATCGGCATCCTTGTCATAATCAATGCTGCATTGCTGGTATATGTCAGTAATTTTCTGGTAGAAGCGTCTTTCACTTGCCCGTATTTCCCGTATGCGCTCAAGTAGTTCATCGAAGTAATCCTTGCCGAAGCGTTTTCCCTGCTTGAGCCGTTCATCGTCCAGGACGAACCCTTTGACGATAAATTCTTTAAGCGTTTTTGTGGCCCACACGCGGAACTGTGTCGCCTGGTAGCTGTTCACACGGTATCCGACGGCTATTATTGCGTCCAGGTTATAGAGGTTGGTCAGGTAGTTTTTCCCGTCATCGGCAGTTACTCGAATTTTTCGAGTAACTGCATCTTCTTGTAATTCTTGGCTTTTAAATATTTCTTTAAGATGATACGTAATTGTATGGGATTCAACCCCAAACAGTTCCGCCATACGCTTCTGGCTAAGCCAGAAGGTCTCGCCGCCAAAGAGCACCTCGATGCGGATATTGCCGTCTGGCGAGGCGTAAAATATTATGTCCGAAAATCGGGGTGTCAGTTCGCCGCTCATAGTCTTTTTCTCGTTTAGTATACCCGTATCTCTCCGCTCATCAGCTTCGGGAGTAGCATATCCCGTAAGCGGCTGAGTGTGCGGATTTGAATTGTATTTTTGAAAATTTTCTCATCAAGTGGGCTTGCCTCTGCCTTAAACTTTTTGATTAATTCTTTTGGCGGTATAGTATTTTCAAGTTTTTTAAAATCATCCTTCCCGATAGAACCGAATACCGTCCCGTTGTCCTCAAATTGTTTAATCTGAGCCATCAATGATTTCATTTTATAATACGTATAAGTATGATAAGTAGAATTATGCTTATAACGAAATGCCGCAACACCACGGCCAAGACAACAATCCTCAATTGCCAAATTCATATCACCTACTGGTGCTCTTACGCTCACCAATGTTTCAAATTTTTTTGCATACCGTTTAGGCTCAGTCGTGTAAACTCTGGCATCGGGAAATCTGAATCCAAAATCCGTCCTTCCCTGAAAGAATATGATACCGTTACCGTCTTCGTTAAATGATGAACCCGGCGGCGACTGTCCCATTGTAAAATCGAATTCATCCCCCAGCTTCCCCGTCTCCCAGCCCTCTTCCGCCCCTTCCACAAACCACTGCCTGAAAAGCGTCTCCGCCAGCGCCTCAAGCGTCTTGTTCTGGCGGGTCAGCAGGTCTATCTTATCGTCAAGGCTGCTGAGGACGGAGGCGATGGATTGCTGTTCTGGCAAGGGCGGCAGTGGAATATCCAGTTCAGAAATAACATTTGGCGTGATTGAGGGATATGCAGTTGTTGAGCCTTCGGCTACTATATCCAAATAATTTGTAATCTCGTCTTGAGTCAAGTAGTAATACAAAAAGTAAGGGTTAATTGTGTCTTTACATGTTATTACTGCAAACCCTGTTGAAACTACAGTATTTGGATTGACGCTATTCATAATCGCATAATGTCTTTGAATAGGCCTCACGGTAGATATAATTATGTCGCCTTTCGATACAAGTCTCTTTGCCCTACTTGGTGCTTTCTCGATTTCCACGTATTCAAAGCTTTCTATCTTACCCCTTGTAACTGAGCCAGTATCAAGATATTCGATTATTTTATGCGGGTAATGTTTATCAATACTCCGTTGATTAATAGAAACCAAATCATTAAGCTTCTGTTCTTTCCACTCACCCATTTCCGCCCGCCTTCAAACTGATTTTCGCAATACTCTCCTGAATCCGCTTATTAAGCTTCGCCTCCTCCGCGATCTGCCCCTCAAGCTCAGCCTTCAATGCCCCGAACCTCTCCGCGAAATTGAAATCGTCCTCGTCGTCCGGCAAGCCGATATACCTGCCCGGCGTCAGGACGTAACCCTTATCCCGGACTTCATCAATGGACGCCGATTTGCAAAAGCCTTGAACGTCCTGGTATCCGTTATCTATATTTCGCCACTTGTGATACGTCCCGGCGACAAGGGAAATATCCTCGTCCGATAAGTTCCGGTTCCGGCGGTTAATCAGATAGCCCATGTTGCGGGCATCGATAAACAGGATTTGGCCCTTGCGCTTCTGCTTGTTTCGGCTTAGGAACCAAAGACAGGCGGGAATTTGGGTATTAAGGAAAAGCTTTGTCGGAAGGTTTATGATGCAATCAATTATGTCCTTCTCAATCATCGCCTTTCTAATCTCGCCCTCGTTATTTGTCTTTGTGGTAAGCGAACCCTTTGCCAGGATGAAACCCGCATGTCCGGTCGGGGCAAGGTGATAAATGAAATGCTGAATCCAGGCGTAATTCGCATTTGCGGGCGGCGGGGGAAGTTTCAGGCCCAGGACATTCCAACGGGCGTCATCCCGAAGGAGTTCACCGCTCCAATCACTATCGTTAAAAGGCGGGTTCGCAAGGATAAAATCGGCCTTCAAGTCCTTGTGCATGTCGTTGAGAAAGGAACCCTCGTTATTCCACCGGACGTTACTACTGTCTATCCCTCGAATGGCGAGGTTCATTTTTGCCAGACGCCATGTAGTCTGGTTGCTTTCCTGCCCGAATATAGATATACGGTCACCGGGATTAATGGCTAATACTTTTTTGCTGTTTCCGTTCTTTTTCTTGTAGTGGTCTTGATGCGCTTTAACAAATTTTTCGCTTTGGACAAACATCCCGCCGGAACCGCAACATGGGTCAAAGACCTGGCCATCGTAAGGCTCAAGCATCTCTACAAGGAGCTTTACCACGCTGGCCGGGGTATAGAACTGGCCGCCCTTCTTCCCTTCGGCCATAGCAAATTCGCCAAGAAAATACTCAAACACCTTACCCAAAAGGTCTTTGCCTTTATGCTCTTTACTCCGCAATCCGGCATTGCTTATTAGATCTATCAAACCGCCCAAACTCTGCTTGTCCAGCTTCTCTTGAGCATATACCTTTGGCAGAACGCCTCGCAAGGAAGGGTTGTCTTTCTCAATAGCGTCCATTGCCTCATCTACATCCTTGCCGATGGTGGGGAGTTTCGCCCGGCCCTGCAACCATTCCCAACGGGCAGAAGGCGGGACATAGAAGACTTTTTCGGCGGTATATTCGTTCTTGTCTTCCGGGTTGGCCCCTTCATACTCGCCCTTGCCGTCTTTTAACTTTTGGTAAAGCTCATTAAAGGCTTCTGAAATATACTTAAGAAAAATCAGACCGGAAACGACATGCTTATACTCGGCGGCATCCATATTTTTGCGCAGTTTATCAGCCGCCTTCCAAAGCTGTTTTTCAAGCGGTTCCTCAGTCTGGCTTTTTGTATCTTTTGGAATACGGGGCATACTCTCTCCGATAAAATAAAAGCCCACCTTTGAGAGGTGGGCTAACCACGTAAAACCTTAACGCCCCAAAAGCTCAAAGGTCGTGGTGCTAAATAGGAATTCCAGATAAATCAGCGATATACTATCCTAACGGGAATCTCCGGTCAAGCAATTCCCTAACCTGCTTGCCTTCGTAAGGGTACAATTTTAGCGTCTGATTTCAGCCTATCAAGGTAATCCGCCCACTGTTGCATCATCTTTTTCCGCTCCGCCAGGTGCGCCGTTCTGTTATATGCCCGGCCATTTGGGTCGCGCACGGCATGGGCTAATTGGTGTTCAATGAAATCGGGCCTTACCTGTAGCACTTCGTCGAGGATCGTCCGGGCCATTGCCCTGAAACCATGACCTGTCATCTCTTCTTTGCCGTATCCCATGCGCCTCAGAGCCGCGTTAACGGCGTTATTGCTCATAGGCCGGGCAAATGATCGCCCGCATGGGAAGACATACCGACTGGCCCCGGTAAATGCCTGAAGCTCGCGCAGGATTTCCACGGCCTGTATTGACAGGGGGACAAGGTGCGGTTGCTTCATCTTCATACGTTCGGCGGGTATATTCCATTGCCCCGCGTCAAGGTCGATTTCCGCCCATTCAGCTTGTCTTAACTCCCCAGGGCGGACGAAGAGCATCGGGGCAAGCCGTAGGGCGCATTTTACTACAAAGCCCCCCTCATAGCCGTCTATAGCTCTTAACAGTTGGGCAACCTTTGCCGGTTCGGTCATTGCGGCAAGGTGCGATTTTTGGGCCGGGGGTAGAGCGCCCTTTAAATCTGCTGTCGGGTCGCGGTCGGCTCGCCCCGTAGCAACCGCATATCGGAAAACCTGCCCGGCAATGGTCCGTACCCTGTGCGCGGTTTCCAGCGCCCCTCTTGATTCTATCCGGCGAAGCGCCGCCAGCAGTTCAAACGCCTTTATCTCTCCAATACACCGCCCACCAATCCACGGGAAGACATCGCGTTCAAGCCGTTTTATTGTCGTATTAGCATGACTGGCCGCCCATGTAGGGGAGAATTTGACATGCCATTCCCGCGCCACCACTTCAAAGCAGTTTTCAGCCTGAGCGGTTTTCGCCACCTTCTGTGCCTTGCGCACCTCGCCGGGGTCAATACCGGCTGCGACCTGCTTTCGCGCATCGGCCCGCTTGTCCCGTGCATCGCTTAAACTGACTTCGGGGTATGTACCGAAAGAAATGAGCTTCTCTTTGCCCTCAAAACGATACTTAAAACGCCACCACTTGCCCCCTGTAGGCGTTATTTGAAGAAAAAGACCTTCACCGTCTGTTAGTTTATAGGGTTTTTGTTTGGGTTTTGCGTTGCGGGCTTTAGTATCAGTCATTGACATGATGTTTTACCTCATTTGGGGGTAACAGTTTTGATTTGGGGGTAACTCGTGGCCAATGTTACCCCCAGTTACCCCTGATGTCAATAGACTTTGTTACCCCTAATCGGACTATAGACAATAAAAAACCTGCTGATTTTGCAGGCTTTTTACACTTCGTTGGATTTCGTTGGATTAATAATTGGTGGAGGCGGCGGGAATCGAACCCGCGTCCGAAAACCCTTGACATTGAGCCGCTACATGCTTATCCGGCGTACGTTTAACCTCCTGAAGGCGCCCACCGGCGGGCTCCTTGGCGGAGGCTGTCCCGGCCTTAGGTCTCAGCCCGCCCTCGCGGGAAGGAAAGCGGGAAAAAGTCTGCGATTATGACGCCCTGCTCCAGGCTCCGCAAACCAAAGCCCGGAAGGGCGTTAGCCGCGATTAAGCGGCTAAGGCGTACTCGTAGTTGTTGGCGAGTATGTTTGTCCACCTGGTTACGGGTCGGTGGGACCCGGCATGCAGCCCAAGCCTCGATGTTCCCGTCGAAGCCTGTCGCCCCCATGTTGTTATTATAATGAAAATCGACAGGTATTGCAAGGATTGCCTGCATAGACGTTTCCAGGCTATCTGCCTTCGCGGAGCCTGTCCGCGAAATATCCGGGCAGGCCGCTTTCGACTATCGCAGACGCAACCCTCTCGGCGTCATAAGAAAGTCTTAAAAACTCCGACGCGATAGTTCCGTCTTTAATATCGAGCAATAAAAAACATGCGCGGGTGTCTCCGTCCTTGGGCTTTCCGACACTTCCGGCGTTTATGAATACCTTGCCGCCAAGGTCTTTCCTGTACGGCTTGTGCGTGTGCCCGTATATCATCACGTCCGCGTCCGCCTTTGCGGCCATCCGTATGAAAAAGCCGTCGTCTCTGTTCTCGGTCCAGTAGAGGTTATTTCTGGATGGCGTTGCGTGGAACAGCGCGATTTTAAGCCTCTCGCAGGTAAAGTCTATTCTGAACGGCAGGCTCAGCATGTATTCCTTTGTTTTCGGGGTTACATGTTCCTTCGTCCAGTTGAATCCCAGATCCATCATGCTCGCCTGCGTCCCGTTTTCATACCTGCATCCGCAGTGTTCTTTGTCCATGCCGACGGCTTCGTCGTAGTTCCCCTGCACACCTTCGATTCTATTTTCCACAAGGAATTCGGCGACCTCGTTGACAAAGGGCGCATAACCGCCGATGTCGCCAAGGTGATATATCTTGTCGGCTTTGCGCTCTATGGCCGCCTGGTATACGGCCCTGAGGGCGTCTATGTTGCCGTGTATATCGCCGAAGACTGCAAATTTCATGGCCAGGCTCCCGCGGATCAGCAGCACCCGCCGTTTTTGGCGTTATTATCGCAGCCGCATGTTGGCTCGCCGCCGGTGATAATGCTATTGATAATGGCGGCTGCACAGCCCACCCCCTTGTCCACGCTCAATGCGCCAAGCGTGACGCCCTGGTAGATTTTCACATTGTCACCTATGACTGTCGTTTCGCCAACGACAATGCCTGTGCCATGATCTATGAAAAATGGTGTCCCAATTTTTGCACCCGGGTGAATATCTATGCCTGTCAAT
>JAKAIQ010000076.1 GCA_021825035.1 Deltaproteobacteria bacterium
CACAAAGCTCAAGGTCGATTCGTCGGAATCGTTCAGCGCGGTCCCTGAACCCTCGACGCTCCTCCTTACCGGCTCAGGCCTTCTCGGCTTCGCAGGATACGGGTTCGCAAGAAGGAAAAAGGGATAAGTATCCGGAAGAAAATGACGATAACTAACTCAAAGAGGTGAAAAATGAAAAATTTAAGCCGATTTCCAATTCGAGCATTGCTGTCAGCAGGGATATTATCGCTTGCCGTCAGCGGCCCGGCCCTTGCCGGAAACGTCTGGGTCACGGGACATGACGATGATTTTCATCGATCCGTTGCGGCATCCGCCGCGATGAACGGCGCGCTCAGCTTTGTGCGCTCAGGCGCCCCCAGCCCGACCCTGCCGGTGCTATCCTTTGACCACGGCAGCGAGTTGACGACCTTCTTAACCGGCCTCGGCGTGCCTTACGTCAACATCGACCCGAACGCCGGGGTTCCGGCGGCGAGCAATTTTGACGTGACAAAATACTCCGCCATGGTGGTCGCCTCGGACACGAGCTGCGGAGGCTGCGACAACAATGGCACAAGCTCGGCAAACCTCGCCGCCGACAGCGGCCCGATAGCGTCGTTTTTCAATAGCGGGGGCGGCATAATAGGCCTTGCGGGGGCGAGCAATACCAGCTATTACGACTTTCTTCCGAGCAGCGCCGCCAATCCTGGCGTCGTCTTCAACTCGTTCGGGTTTACCACGACCGCCTACGGCACGGCCCTGGGGATACCGGCCGTGAACGGGGACTTCCCGCACAACTTCTTCGCGTTCCCCGGCACGGACGGGATGTCCGCTCTCTGGAAGGCTACGGAGACCTATACCGGCGATAGCAGCGCAGGCTCGCTCACCGACCAGCCATTTTCTTTGGCGATAGCGGGCGCGACGATCGGCGGCGGCGGTTTTCATCATGGGGTCCCGGAACCATCGACGCTCCTTCTTCTCGGAAGCGGGCTTACGGGCCTTGCGATGTTCAGAAAAAGGTTGAGGCTTAAGTAAAGGGGCCTTGATAGCACAATCAGCGAAAGGGCCGTGGCTTATGCCATGGCCCTTTTTTAACTGGCGCGCCCTTCCTTTCCGTCATGGCGTAACGTAATCAGAACACTTCGAGAAAAAGACACTTGAGATACTCTGTCTCAGGCACGGCAACCGATATCGGATGGTCATTCGATTGCGAGCGTATCTCGATTATTCGCGCATTTCTGCCGGCATCCCTGACAGAGCTTCTGAGCATCCCCATGAAAGTCTCTCTATCGATATGATGTGAGCATGATGATGTGGCGAGAAGACCGTGCTTTTTAAGGAGCGAGAGACAGGAGGCGTTAAGTTCACGATAACCCCTCAAAGCCTCCTTTACCTTCGATTTGCTCTTAACGAAAGCGGGCGGGTCGAGGACTATAAAGTCGTAAAGCTGCTTTTTAGACAGCGCGTCTTTAATAAATCCGAAGACGTCCGCCTTGACAAAAGAGCACCTGTCCGCAAGATTGTTAAGTCCGGCGTTCCTGCTTGCAAGCCCGACCGCCTGTTCGGAAGAATCGACGCCGGTGACCGTTGCTCCATGTTCAGCCATTTTAAGGCTCCATGCCCCGGAGTAGCAGAAAAGATCCAGTCCGATTCCAGGGCCTGCCATGGCGGCAAAGGCGTTCCTGTTCTCGGCCTGATCAAGAAAAAACCCCGTCTTTTGCCCGCTCATGGGGTCTATCTCTATTAACGTCGTTTTGTCTCTGATAACCGGGAGCCTTTCAAGAGACCCCTTTACAATCTTTTTTTCGGCCGGCAGATTCTCGAGCGACCTGACCTGGCTGTCGTTCCTCAGCGCTATGACACGCGGAGAAAAGATTTCGTCGAGTATCTTTAGTATGCAATCCGACCACTTCTCGATGCCGAGCGTCAAGAACTGTATTGACAGGCAGTCCTCGTATTTGTCGACTATGAGCCCCGGCAGGAGGTCGCTTTCGCTGTAGACCACTCTGAAAGAGCCGGCTTGTGGCATAAAGCGTTTCCTGTAAGCGAGGGCGTCGGTAATCCTCGTTCTGAAGAACGCCTCGTTGATCTCTTCTTTCTGTCTCGTAAGAATCCTTATGCATATGAGAGAGTGAGGATTTACGTAGCCGATACCAAGGAAATTCCCGGCCCTGTCCTTCAATTCAAGGAGAGAACCCGGCTCATATCTTTTAGGGCTTTCGGCGAGCTCGTTGGAGAATACCCAGAGATGCCCCGATAGTATCCTCGAAGGACGGGCTATTGTGATTCTTTCCATTTTTGATATTGCGCCTTCTTACGATGAGGTTATGATAATAGAGTGTCAGGGTTATTTAAATGTTCGGACAGACGGATGCAGGCCCTTTTTTAAATCAAAACGGAAAACGCCGGGCATAATGACCGGATCACAGGCATCTTCTATCCTGTCCGTCGGCCGATCTTCTTCAGGACAGCCACCTCTATGCCGGTGCCATCGAAAAGTGAAAGCAGCTCTCCAGGGTCGGCTTTCCTGGTGTAAAATTTGGGATCCTTGCTGAAAAACAGCTCCCCCTTGATTTCCGGTTCAGGTTCATCCATCGGAGTGAAATGGACAGGTATGAAAAGGCCTGGTTTTATAACCTTTACCGCTTCCGCTATCTCATCCATTTCAATGGCATAAGTGTTGTCGGCGATGGGCATAATGGCCACGTCGATGTCCCTGAGGTCTTCCATCTCCTTTATTTTTGCGGTATCGCCTGCGAAATAGACCTTCTGTCCGCCGAATTCAATGAGGAAGCCGCAACCTTCCCCCTTCCTGTGGAACCCTCTCGACGTGTAAGCTTCGATGCCGGTGAGCGTTATGCCTCCCATGTCTACGGTTTGTCCGATCTTTACAGTCCGAACGCCTTTTATATCCTGTACGCAGTATTTCAGATAGCTCTCGTGGAATGCGGCCAATCTTGTATTCTCGTCCCTTATCGGAATTATGAACTCCGGAAGGCAATGGTCAACGTGATGGTGTGATATAAGTATTAAATCCGCCTTCGGCGGGTTTTGATCCAGCGCCACCGGGTCGGTGTAGACCGTTCGGCCCGCCCCGGTTATACGAACCGTCGACTGTCCAAGCCATTCATATTTCACGCCGTTGTATTCGATATGATCCTTCATGCCCTTCGCGAAAATGGCCTCCTTTTCTCGATGATTTAAAAATATATCAGAGAACCCGGGGGAATTAAATGCCTTTTTTGACGATTCGGCGATGGAGTCTTTATCTTTGCGAACAGGCTAATCCTGAGCAGAAAAGTCCACTTGACAAACCCGGTTATCGATAATAGTATTACTGCAAGTAAGCATTTGCTTACATTTTTATGCCAGATCGTAAATACCCAAAAAGGATGGCGGCGGATGAGCGAAAGAAGCAGATAGTCAAGGTCGCCATGAGTCTGTTCGCCAGGAACGGCTTCAAGGGCACCACCACGCGCGAAATAGCAAGACAGGCCGGTATAAGCGAAGCGGTAATCTTCAAATACTTCTCCAAAAAGGAGAGGCTCTATAACGCAATAATAGACGCAAGATGCAACGATACCCAGGGACAGGACCGCCTTATGATCTCCCTCAAAGGAAAAGAGGGCAGGGGGGTATTTGGCGCAATAGCATCGTTCCTTATCGCGGAACACAGGAACGATCCTTCATTCTTAAGGCTGCTTACTTACAGCGCGCTTGAAAAGCACGACCTGTCGGACATATTCATAAAAAGAAAAGGCCTTGAGCTTATAGAATTCGTCGAGGCGCATATCAAAAAGTTGATAGAACAGGGTGTCTTCAAGGAACTCGACCCTGCGATAGCTGCGAGGGCGTTCATGGGCATGGTCTTTCAATACAGCATTTCCCAGGAGCTTTACAGGATGAAAAGATACTTCAGGAGGACCGACAGCGTCGTAGTGGACACTTTTGTAGACATTTTTTTTGACGGTATGAGGAGGAGGTAGTATGCGCTCATTACTGTTTAAAAAAGGCCGTGCGGCAGTTGAATCTCTTTTAAACATCCGCCCCAAGGGGCTTTTTGGCGTCATAACTTTCATTGCCGCGGCATCGGTTGCCGTTCTGTGCCCGAACGGACTATATGCGGCCGAAAATGCGGTCACGACCGTCACCATTGACGAAGCATACAGAATGGCCATTGCGACTCATGAGTCTGTTAAGATAGCCGGAGAGCAGGTGATCGAGGCAGGCAGCAACGTGGACAAGGCTACGTCCGCGATCCTGCCGCACCTTTCCGCCATCGGCAATTACACGAGATACAGTAAAGAGATATCTGCCGATGGATTTGTCATTCAGCCTCTGGATAGCACCGAGGTCGATGTTGTTCTTACACAGCCGCTCTTCCATAGCGGCGTACTATCAGCGAGGAAACAGGCTCTTTATCTCCTGGATAAGTCGAAAGAAGGGCTTCGTTTCTCAAAGGATACTATCGTAATTACCACGGCACGTGCGTATTTCGACGTTCTCAAGGCAAAGAAGAACGTTAATATTGATATAGCCGCGCTCAAGAGAGCAAGGCAAGAGGAGGATGTAGCCAAGGCGAGGTTCAAGGTGGGGGCGCTGACAAGGTCCGGTGTTCTTAGAGCCAAGGCTGAGACCGCCGGCGCCGAGGCCGACCTGACGAGCGCTCAAACAGCTCTTACGGACTCGAAAACGGTTTTAAGAAGGCTAATAGGCGAGTCGGGCGAGATTGACGTCGTAGAACCCTCTTTGCCGGCTGAATCATCCATGACCTTTGATCAACTTGTGGATACGGCCTATGCGCAGCGCCACGATTACAGGCAGAGCGAACTCGACAAGTCGGCGGCGGCTGAAGGGATCAAGGTCGCCAAGGGAGGATATTGGCCGTCACTCGACCTTCAGGGTCTTTACGTCAACAGGTATCAGAGTCCGGAGGTGAGTTTTGTTCAGGCACAGTCCTTATCCGGCGCGGTGATGCTCAATTTCCCGCTCTTTGAGGGGGGATTGACGAAGGCGCAGGTCTCGGCGGCAAAAAGCGAATACAATCAGGCCGAGCTCGCAAGCCTCAGTCTTAAAAGAGACATAGCGGTCCAGGTCAGGGAAGCTTACGAACGATTGCAGGCGCTTAAGGCTACCGTGGAATCGTTCAGGAAGCAGGTGTCTTCAGCCCAGGAAAACTACGATATGGTCTTTCAGCAGTTCAAGTTTGGAACATCCACCACTGTCGACGTGATCGACGCGGATACTACGCTAATATCGGCCGAGAGCTCGCTTGCCAGCGCAACCTATGACCAGGAGCTGGCGGCGATTGAGCTGAAATACAACATCGGCACCGTGATGGAAGAAGTCTCGTCCGGCAAATAAACGCGCACTAACGCAAGCCGCCCCTTAAAGTCAGGCAACCTGTTATTCGGCGGCGAGCATATCTCTAAGGTCTGTTTATACCTCGAAAATCCTTGAAACTCGCCAACCAATAAAGCATGCTATTACTCCAACGTTGACCGTCTTCTTACTCAAAATATTTGGAGAATTCAATGAGATTACTTTTTGTAGGAGATGTCATGCTCGGCAGACTCGTAAACAGCCTGCTCGAAAGAAGGAAACCTGAATATCCGTGGGGAGACACATTGCCTATTATTAAAGGCGCGGACGCAAGGTTCTGTAATCTTGAATGTGTGATCTCGGACCATGGCGAGCCATGGTCTCAGACTCCGAAATATTTTCATTTCAGAACCGGCACCAAGAATGTGCGCGCTCTAAAGGCCGCCGGGATAGATGCCGTATCCATTGCGAATAACCATGTTCTGGACTTTGAATATGAGGCAGCCTTTGAGATGCTGAATGTGTTGGATAGGGAAAACATCCGTCGTGCCGGTGTGGGGCATGATTACGCCGAGGCGAGCGTACCGGCGTTCATCAAGGTCGGGGACATGGCAGTGGCATTCATTGCTTTCACTGACAATGAACCTGCGTGGGCGGCATACGGTTCTCATCCGGGTGTTTTTTTTGTTCCTATAGACGGCAAAGATATACGCGCGCAGAAACTTTTCGAGTTGATAAAAGAGACAAAGACAAAGGCCGACATTGTCATAGTATCGGTGCACTGGGGGCCGAACTGGGGGTATCGTCCGGCGCCTGAGCACGTCCCGTTCGCTCACGCGCTCATTGACAGCGGCGCCGACATAATTTTTGGGCACTCTTGCCACGTGTTTCAGGGACTAGAAATTTACGGCGGAAGGCCGATTATATACAGCGCAGGAGATTTCATAGACGATTACGCGGTCGATGAGGTGGAAAAGAATGACGAGTCTTTCATATTCGTAATCGAGACCGAGGGTAGGCTCATTTCACGCGTCCTGATGTACCCGACCGTCACCAAACGCTTTCAAGCTACCATGGCCGATGAGGCGCGGGCTGCGAGCATTGCGTCGAAGATGATCAACCTTTGCGAAGAACTTGGTACAAACGTAAGGTGGGCCGAACAAGAACGGTGCCTCGAAGTGCTGCCATGGAGCGGTTAAGCCCTTGATTCATAATGACATAAATCATATAATATTATGGCAACCTGTTGTATACTCATATCAGGCTAAAAAAATTCTTTTTTATGGAGGAAAATTATGCTTTCGGACGATATAACCGCCGAAATGACAACCGGTGAAGTGACTACAAACTGGCCATCCACGCGAGAAGTATTTACAAGGCATTTCGGAGCCGGATGTTTTAGCTGTCCGTCATTCGGAATGGAGCCTGTTTCTCTGGCGTGCGCGATGCATAGCACGGACGCGGATATGTTCGTAAATGAGCTTAAAGAAGCTGCCAAGAAAGACGAATAGGAACTTAGAACCATTGCAAGGCAAGGCGGTTGGATTTCTTGCACGGCCGCTTCAACTGCAATTCGACCCGGTCAGGTAGCCCATCCACTAAGCCGGTTCCGAACTCTTCACAGGTGGGGAGAACTTCGGGAGCAGGATCGTTCGGTCGCGTCATTTCTGTCAATGGGCGGTCATAAGCCCACGCGACGATCATGCAGCCAGGTACGATGGCCGAAACTTCCAGGTTACTCTTTCCCAATGCCCCATAACAAACCACACTTTAGGTCATTCTAAGCCGATCCATACCATGCCGGCCTCTACCTTTGTCTCGTAAGTGCGTATGGAATGTGTCCGGATATGATTCATCAGCATGGCGGCGTTCTGGAGGAATTGCGCCATTCTCGGAGGAGGCGTCTCGCCGCCGAAGTCGCGCGGTATGGGCCCCGAAAGGGCCTCTCCGGTCGTTACGTCGAACTGCGCGCCGTGCATAGCGCAGGTGAGTATAGTCCCGTCGAGCGTACCCATATCAAGGGGAGCGTTCATGTGGCCGCATCTGCGGACTATGGCGTAAAAGCGTCCGCCGCTATTGCATATGACGATCTCCAGGCCTTCGATCTCTACGGATTTCATGCCGCCCGCGGCGACCTCATCGGTATTAATAGCCTGCACGAACCTTTTACTCAAGGCCAACCTCCGAGAGAGGTATCTGGGGCAGGCTGTCCGGGTTGGTCACGTCCTTGTGGACAAATAGCCCGCACCAGCATCTTCTGATCGCGTCGAAATGTTTCCTGTGGAACGGGATGCAAGGGCAGACGATCTTCATGTCGCGCAAGCGGTCGTGACTTAGCGGCTGGCAAGGGCAAAAGGGTATGCCGTGTTTCCGCTCGAGCATTACCTCCTGTTCGAGGAGAAAGTCCATGAGATCCCCGTCCGGCGTGAACTTGTAGCCCAGCGGGCCGACGACCTTATCAAAGAAATAGCGCAGGGCCTTTTTCCTCGATTCGACGTTCATTTAAGCAGCTCCCCCAATCCCCATGAGCTTGGCGTAGCGCCCCGGGTTGTAGCCTACGATGACCTCTTCATCAATCCTTACGAAAGGAAAGCCGTTGGCTCCGTTTGCGTCAAGTTCCTGCATTATCCTTTTCTGCGTCGCTTCATCGGCGAGGTCGTAGTCAATGAAGTCAAACGGTATGTTATGCTCTGTAAAGAATTTCTTTGTCTTCCTGCACCAGGGACAGGTAGAAAGCGTATACATGCTGACTTTTTTCATAGCCCCTCCGTCTGGCCGAGACAGACAAATAATTTGCCGTCTTCGGTCCGTGTCTGATATACCTTGAGCCGCAGTTCCGAGGCGTCAAGGAACTCGCCCGTTTGTATGTTGAATCGCCAGTCGTGGCATGGGCAGGTGAGGACAGTTCCTTCCAGCATGCCGTTAAAAAGCGGACACCCCATGTGGGCGCACCTGCCTTCAAGCGCGTACACTTTGCCGTTGACCCGCGCCATAAGAATATTGATTCCCAACGGATAGACCGGCACCATGCCGCCTTCCGGCATCTTCGCGTCATCGATTACGTATATCCAATCCTTCCGCGGCATCGGTCTTGCTCCATAAGCCGTAGAAAAAGGGCATAGCCTTCGCTTACTCGGCCAGGCCTATTTGCTTCATGAACGTCTGATTGTCCCAGAACAGCCACTCCTCGTCCATTACGCCGTCTTTCCAGTGTCCGATGGTCACCATCGGCAGTTTGAAGGATTTGCCGGTAGGCTGCACCGTTTTGCCGTTGCCTGCCGGCATGGGCTTCGTGAATGTTCCTTTCATAATACCCATTACCGAAGTCCATTCACCCTGTGCGATTCTTATGGGATGTTCCTTGATGCGCGTATCCGGTGCATAGACAAACATCTCTTTCAGATCCTCGATGTGAACATCTATGCCTTTGGTCGCACGACCGTCTGGCCAGCGGACTACGATGTCCTTGTGGTGGCTTTTTTCGAGTTGCTCCCATTTCTGACCAGAGAAGATGTTGTAATCCAGATCATCAAATTTCGCAAGATTGCCTTCTTCGATCTCACTCTTTCTCGTCTCCATCGTGCGCCTCCCTGGCCGCCTTTCTTTTGAATGCCATGGGCAGCCGCATAATTTTTGTTGTGTCACCCCCAGTTTGTGAAAAAAAGAATACTTAAATTGTCGCAGTGAGCCGTGGGTTTGTCAAGCGACCTCAGTTCAACCTTAGCGCTCAACCTTAATAGGAAGAATAATGTCCCGCAGAGATACCCCCACTTTACGGCTTGCGCCCTCTTGTTATGCTGATAGACTTAAAAGCAATAAATAAGGCCGACATATGTGTGTGGGCTTACCCCGTTTTATGGACACACCGAAGAGTTAATGTTATAAGACTAAAACTCGGAGGTGTAGGATGGAAGGGACAAGGAAGCACCGTAAGTTTGACAGGGAATTTAAG
>JAKAIQ010000077.1 GCA_021825035.1 Deltaproteobacteria bacterium
CGTATTTTTCATGCATCGCCGGAAGGAACTTTCCGGCTATATTCCTGTGAACTAAAAGGGTCTCCATGGCGTTGCATACCCCGGGCCTCTGCACCTTGGCGTTAAAACATATCCTTTCCGCCATGCCGATGTCGGCAGTCTCGTCCACGAAAACGTGGCAGACGCCTTTATAGTGCTTGATTACAGGTATCCTTGAATTTTCCACCACAAATCTTATGAGCCCCTCTCCGCCGCGGGGAATTATAAGGTCGACAAGGTCTTCAAGCCTGAGCAGCTCAAGTACCGCATCCCGCTCGACCGTAGGCATCATCTGTATGGCCTTTTCAGGAATTCCGGCCTCAACGCATGCTTTTCTTAGAACTTGAACTATGGCCTTATTCGAGTTTACCGCCTCGCTGCCGCCACGTAAAATCACGGCGTTGCCGGATTTAAGGCACAGCCCTGCGGCATCTGCCGTGACGTTGGGCCTGGATTCGTATATTATGCCGATGACGCCGATGGGTATGCGCATCCTTCCTACCATGAGGCCGTTCGGCCGCTTCCACATCCGGCTCGTTTCGCCGACAGGGTCTGGAAGCGCGCTGACCTCCCGCAGACCATCGGCCATGTTCTTTATGACTTTGTCGGTAACAATAAGCCTGTCTATCATGGCCTCTGTAAGATTCTTTCTTCTCGCTTCTTCTATGTCGGCGTTGTTTGCCTCTTTAAGAAGTTGCGCCCCGGCTTCAAGGCTGTCAGCCATCAGGAGAAGAGCGCTATTTTTAACCTTCGTAGAGAGCCTGGCCACCGCTGAAGAAACAGCCCTTGCGCTTCCGGCAATCTCAAGGACATCCTCTTTTATGGACATGATAAACTCCTTTAAATACAATCAATAATTGCTCGAAATAGATAGCTATTCATACGAGGACAAGGTTATCCCTGTGAATTAGTTCATCACAGACCTTGTACCCAAGAACCTTTTCTATTTCCGAGGACTTGAGGCCTTTAATCTTTTGAATCTCGCCTGTGCCGTAATTCGCGACTCCGCGCGCGAACTCCATCCCCTTAAGGTCCACGCAATGGACTATCTCGCCTGCATCGAAAGAACCATCAACATCCCTGACCCCGGACGGAAGAAGGCTCTTGCCTCCTCTCAAAAGGGCTGCTTTCGCCCCATCGTCAACAAATATCCTTCCGGTAGGCCTGGTCGAAAAGGCTATCCAGTGCTTCCAGCTGGTGAGCCTGTCTTCCTTTGGCAGAAAGAGCGTCCCGACATCATCTCCGTTCAGGATCATGCTCAACACGCCGGGCATGCTGCCGTTTGCGATTATGGTAGAGATGCCAAAGTGGGCCGCCTTCCTTGCCGCGAGGCATTTCGATCGGATTCCGCCGGTCCCGAAGCGGTTTGTGGAATCCGTCAGAAGCTCGGCAGGAAGGCTGTCGACATCCTCAATGAGAGGAAGCTTCCTGGCAGATGGGTTCTTCTTCGGATCCGTATCATAGAGCCCATCCATATCGGAAAGTATTATGAGAAGGTCTGCTTCTATAAGGTTTGTCGCAAGCGCAGACAGGGTGTCGTTGTCACCGAATTTTATCTCTTCTACGGCTACCGTGTCGTTTTCATTGATTATCGGCGTGATGCCAAGCCTGAGCAGCGTAAGGAGCGTATTGCGCGCATTCAAGAACCGGCTTCTGCTGGCAAGGTCATCGTGCGTAAGCAGTACCTGAGCTACTTTTTCACCGGCCTGCGAAAATGCCGAATCATACATGGCCATCAGGCTCCCCTGTCCGACTGCGGCCACGGCCTGCCTTTCAGGAATAGTCGAGGGCTTGTCTTTGAGGCCGAGCCTTTTCATGCCGAGGGCTATCGCTCCGGAGCTTACGATGGCCGCTTCCCTTCCCGATCTTCTTATCTCGCGCACGCCGTCAGAAAGCCTCGCAAACACGCCTTCTTCCGAGGCAAGAACGGCGCTTCCTACCTTTATGACTATCCTTCTCGTCTTTTTGATTATCTTTTTGCGGAAGTCTTTCATCTTCAAAAATCATTCAAGCCCCTGCGGCCTATATCTAGAAGCCGCATCAACGGACAGCCCTATTGCGGCTTTTCCATCCTTGCCTGCCTCAATCTCTCTTCCTGTGTAGTTTATGAGGTCTTTTATCCCGGCGCCGGTAACCGCTGATATAGGAAACACCTTTATACCCAAAGCATTGAAGAAATTCAACGGCGCTTCAGCCTTATTACGGGCCCCGGTCAGATCCATCTTATTCAGCGCCACCACCTGCGGTCTCGCGGAAAGCTCAGGATTGAATGCCTCAAGCTCCCTGTTGACGGTTTTAAAATCCTCAATCGGGTCTCTATCCGTAGTGGGAGAAAGGTCGAGGACATGTATGAAAAGCCGTGTCCTTTCTATATGTTTTAAAAACCTTACGCCGAGCCCCCTGCCTTCATGCGCCCCCTCGACAAGCCCCGGGATGTCGGCAACGACGAAGCCGCCAAAATCTCCGTACTTGACCACGCCAAGGTGCGGCACAAGGGTCGTGAAGGGATAATCTGCAATCTTGGGTCTTGCCGCCGACATACGCGAAACAAGCGTCGATTTTCCGACGTTCGGGAATCCTATTATCCCGACGTCCGCGAGGAGCTTTAGCTCGAGCTTCAGGACTTTTGATTCCCCCTGCTCTCCGGGCTGTGCGAAACGGGGGGTCCTGTGCGTAGAAGTGGCGAAATGGGCATTCCCTTTGCCTCCCCTGCCTCCTTTGCAACAGATAAATACCTGTCCGTCCATTGACATATCCGCGAGCATCTTCCCGCTCTCATCGTCTCTTATAACCGTTCCGACAGGCACCCTGACATACAAGTCCTGACCGCTTTTGCCGCTGCAAAGGCTACCCATGCCATGCTGGCCGCGCTCGGCTTCATATTCGCGCCTATATCTGAAATCAAGAAGACTGGAAAGCCGTCCGTCGGCCACAAAATAAACATCTCCACCTCTTCCAGCGTCTCCGCCATCCGGGCCACCCTTTGGGACATACTTCTCCCGCCGGAAGCTGATGCAACCTTTCCCGCCGTTGCCGGCCTTTACTGAAATCTTGGCCTCATCAATGAACTTCATAATATGATCTTCACCACGCTAAAAAAAGAAAGGCGGTTACGGAAAGGCCCAGAAGCCTCTCCTTTCCGCCCTTTGTCGTCCTGGTCAGTACGCCTGGCTACGGGAGAATACTTACAAACTTTTTCCGCCCCCTATCCTCGAACTTTACCACGCCGCTTATCTTTGCGAAGAGCGTGAAATCCTTGCCCTGACCGACATTGGAACCAGGGTAGAACTTGGAGCCAACCTGCCTTACGAGTATGGAGCCTGCGGAAACGGCCTGCCCGGCAAAACGCTTTACTCCTCTTCTCTGGCCGTTACTGTCCCTGCCGTTTCTTGAACTTCCACCAGCCTTTTTGTGCGCCACGTAAAAACCTCCTGAACACGTAAATCTCTGCTAACGCCCCTCGCGGGACTAAACCCGTTAAGCCTTAATCTCGTTAATCTTTATGCTTGTAAAAAGCTGCCTGTGTCCCTGCTTCTTGGCGTAGCCTTTTCTTCTTCTTTTCTTGAAAATGATCACTTTTTTATTCTTTCCCTGCGCGAGTATCTCCGCCACGACCATAGCCCCTTCCACAGTTGGAGCGCCGACCTTGATACCCTCTCCCTCGCCAACCGCAAGGACCTCGCCTATTTCTATGCTGCTTCCGACCTCGCCATCGAGCTTTTCGACTTTAAGGATGTCCCCCTGTGAGACCCGATACTGCTTTCCGCCTGTCTTGATTACCGCGTACATCCGAGTCTTCCTCCATTGTCAATGCGTAGTTAATATATAATCTTATCCGGATTCACTCGGCCTTGTCAAGAACAAATTTTACTCAACTGAAGCCGGCTTTGCAAACCCGGCCGCAACGCCGGTCGCAGTCAGCTTACCCCTTACGTCGCCAAAAAACAGGACATCCTTTGCGACTGCTTCCTCGGGGACATGATCGCTATTATTTGAAAAAAGTATGTTTATGTCGCCGGCCTTTGACTTGAAAAGGTCCTTATCGAGCTTCACTTCAGCCAAGTATTCGTTCAGCGAATTCCCGTTCAATTTCAGGCCGGTCTCTTTCTGCCCGGCTATCCTTACGTGAATCACCGGAACATGGCCATCCTTTTTAGGAAAAGTGTATATATTAAACTCCCTTCCCATTTTAAAGGGACCGTATGATCCAAAACGTAAATTATAAAACGCGGCAAGAGGCCCGTCGTACAATTTCCCTTTTTGCAGAGGTATCACGTGGTTTTCGGTCTCTTTACCGTTCTCGTAGTTCGTCGAAGTCAATATCTCTTTTGAGTAATCTACGGTGATTTTACTCTGTTTTTTAATATTGATGGTTTCGATCGACTTCTCGAACGTCTTAGATATAAACCGTTTGCCGTCTTCCGACATGCGCATGTGTTCCACGTAGAAATCGCGCCTGTCCTGCAGAAGCCATGTAAGCAAAGGGCCGGTAGTATGCGCCGCAAGCGTGGCGACATAATCTCCGTCAGCGCCACGTCTAAGCGTTATCGTCCCTATCGCCAGATTATCAAAGGCCCAGAAACCTATCTGATACGTAAGGCTCTCGCCTAAAAAGACATCCGCTATCGAATCCTTTTCCGGCGCCGGCATGGCTGCCGCGAAAACGCGCGGGCTTGCAGCAATCCCCTGTGAAAAGACCGCCATTAATAAGGCGATAAGGTATATTTTATATATCTTTTTTAAGTTCACAATTTAACCGTTTAAATGAACTTCCCCGCAACAATCGGCAGGGGATCAAAAAAAACTCTATCTGGAAGTCGCGCCGCAAGCAGCGGGGGAATTAACCCCGAAAAGAGTAAATCCGACAGGTTCAAAATCTGAAATTTAACGGCATGACATCCTCCGGGCATTCAACCGTCCTCAAGTCGAGCAGAAACCTCTCCCTGTTTACCCTGCCGAGGATAGGCGGACTGGCATGGAGGAACGCGGCAAATATCTTTTCCGGCTTTTCAGTTCTGTGGGTCATGGCGATGACCTTCGTCGGAAGGCTGTGCCCAGGTAAAGACCCGGCTCCAACCACGGATTCCCCGTCTTCGACGTTTATGCTGAAGGATGACCCTAAACCTGTCTTGAGAATTTCCGCGGCCTTTAAAGCCGCCGCCTCAATCTCTTCAACGCTCCTCGTCATGAATTTTAGCGTCGGAAGCTTCAGGTTGAGGCTGTCCTTGTTCAGATAAAGCCTGAGAGTCGCTTCAAGGGCCGAAAGCGTGAGCTTGTCAGCCCTGAGCGCGCGCTTAAGCGGGTTTTTTCTTATTCTATCCACGATCTCCCTTTTGCCGGCTATAAGGCCTGACTGCGGTCCACCGAGAAGCTTGTCGCCGCTAAACGTCACTATATCGGCCCCTGCGCCTATCCTCTCGCTTACAACCGGCTCTGCCGGCAGCCCGTAAACCGACAGATCTATCAGGGAGCCGCTCCCGAGGTCTTCGACAACTAAAACGCCTCGCTCCCGCGCTATGTCAACAAGGTCCCTGAGGCCGACTTCAGCGGTAAATCCGGTTATCCTGTAATTGCTCGTATGGGCCTTGAAAATAAGCGCCGAACCGCCGGTCAAGGCCTCTTTATAATCCTTTCGGTGGGTTCTGTTGGTCGTGCCGACTTCCTTTAAGATACACCCGCTTTTCCTTATTATCTCCGGAAGCCTGAACGAAGCGCCTATCTCTATAAGTTCCCCCCTTGAAATAATAACCTCTTTGCCTTCCGCAAGGGTATTAAGCGTGACCAGGATAGCCGCTGCGTTATTGTTTACCACACATGCCGCCTCAGCGCCTGTCAATCGCTTCAAGAGGTCTTCAACGAGGCTATCCCTCTCGCCCCGCTCGCCGCTCTCGATGTCAAACTCGAGGTTGACATTATTTTCGGACGCGAGACGCACTGCATCGGCCGCCTCCCTGCTCAAAAGCGCCCTGCCGATATTCGTGTGAAGGATGGTACCAGTGGCGTTTATGATTCGAGTTACCCTTGGCCTCAATATTTCACTGACCGCGCTGAGGACTGCGGAATTAATCTCCTCCGCAGACAAATCCTCCCTTTGCCCTGAGATTATCTCCTTTCTGACAAGGTCAAGAGCAGAACGTGCGGCTTCAGTCACAATGGGGGTAGAAAAAAGCGAAGACGCCTCACGGAGGCGTTCGTTCCTTAAAAGCTCATCTACCGACGGAAGTTCTCTTAGAAGCGTCTTCTTCATACTTGTGATCTTACACATGTAATTTTACATTAGACCGTCAAACGGGTCAATATTCTTGAAACGAATATGAGTCACAATATCTCAATTTTACTGAAAATTATTTACACCAACGCTTCAGGCATAGTATATTAGTGTTTAGAGCGCCGGGGTACTGACGCCACAAACAGGCAATCCATCCTGAGCGCCGCCCGGACAATAAACTTATGGTACCAATTATATCGATAGTTGGCAAATCGGGTAGCGGCAAGACGACTCTCATCGTCAAGGTCGTCTCAGAGCTTAGAAGGCGAGGTTATTCAGTAGGGGTATTGAAGCATGATGCTCACGGCTTTGAGATAGACCATGAGGGAAAAGACTCATGGAGACACAAACAGGCCGGCGCCGGCACAGTCGCGCTCTCTTCATCCGAAAAGTTCGCGGTCATAAAGGACGTGGAAAGGGAATGGCCGCCTGAACGCATTATCCATTCTTATTTAAGCGACCTCGATGTGGTAATAACCGAAGGCTACAAGAAATCCGATTTTCCTAAAATCGAGGTGCTCAGAAAAGCCAATTCGACAAAACCCATATTCTCCGGGGACAGGCGCCTTCTCGCGTACGTGACCGATGTCAGGCTAAAAGGTAAGACACCGGTATATGGACTTGATGACTTCAAAGGTGTGACCGACCTCATTGAAGACAGGATAATAAAAAGTCATGTCGGCGGAAACGTATCTCTTGTCGTAGATGGAAACCATATCCCGCTTAAACCCTTCATAGACGAACTTTTAGGAGAGGGAATCAAGGGCATGATCAGAAGCCTCAAGGGTTGCGCGGAGGCCTGCGAAATAGACATAAAGGTAAGGCGCAGAAGATGACCGGTGTGATACTCGCTGGCGGGAACAGTCGAAGAATGGGTTTTAATAAGGCTTTTATCAAGATAAACGACGAGACGATCATCGAAAAAAGCATGAAACTCTTCAAAAGCATCTTCGATGACGTATTTGTCGTGGCGAACGACATACTGCTGTATGAAAACCTGGGCGAGCGCATCTACTCCGATGTTTACGGCAATTCCGGAAGCCTCGGCGGGGTCTTCACAGCTCTTTTCCATGCTCGCGACAACTGGGCGTTTGTCGCCGCATGCGACATGCCATATCTCGAAGGCCGGACGATAAAAAAAATCCATGACTTCCCCAGAAAGGGTTATGACGCCATAGTCCCCTTCATAAACGACGGCTATCATCCGATGCACGCTCTATATTCAAAAAGATGCCTTAAGCGGATGGAATTGATGATAAAGGAAGGAAATCTCAGGATTACCGACTTCCTTAAGAGCAAGGGCATAAAAACCAGGAAGCTTCTTGAAACGGAGTTCGGGAACCTTCCGATCAAGACCTCGATAGAGAACATGAACACAAGAGAAGACCTGCTGAAAACCGGGTTATCCAGTCGGGGATGACGAAAAAAAACGAGAAAAGTCTCAACAGTCTCATTGCCCTCATGGAGCGGCTCAGGGGTCCGCGCGGCTGCCCATGGGACAGGGAGCAGTCTCTTGAAAGCCTTAGACCTTTCATCATCGAAGAGGCCTACGAGGTCGTTTCAGCCATAGACTCCGGCGACATTGAATCTATACGGGAGGAACTCGGCGACCTTTTATTCCAGATAATATTCGCATGCCAGATTGGCCGGGAAGAAGAAAAATTCGATATAACCGACGTCATCGATGGCACCATTGAAAAGATGACCCGGCGTCATCCGCACGTCTTCGGTGACACGGTGGCGAGGACATCCGAAGAGGTTCTCAAGCACTGGGCGGAGATTAAAAAAGAAGAGAAGAAGTCAACGAAGAAAGAACAATTAGTTTTCGAGGTGCCGGAGGCGATGCCTGCCCTGCTCAGAGCTCACAAGGTCAGCCAGAAAGCCGCGAAAACCGGCTTCGACTGGAAAGACGTAGATGAGGTTCTTAAGAAACTCGAGGAAGAGACGGCAGAATTCAAAAAAGCGCTCCACGACAAAAACCCCGAAGGAACTGAAGAAGAACTCGGCGACATGCTCTTTACCCTTGTCAACGTCGGCAGGTTCGTAGAGGTCAACCCGGAGGATGCGCTCAGGAAAACAATCGGCAAATTCATAAGCCGTTTCCATTACATGGAAAAAATCATCTCTCAAAAAGGTGAAGATCTTTCGTCAACTCCGATGCATGAAATGGAACGCCTCTGGGAAGAGTCCAAGAAAAAGAGTAGCTAAACCAGTCGGTTCCTGAGATTTCCCCACAAACTGTGGATAACTTGTTGAAAACCAGCCTGATGCAAAATTCACTTAAACCGTATTATAAGGTTTTTTTGTAGATTGCTTATTTTTTAATCAGCTATTTTATCATATAAATCAAATAGTTATAGCACTATTAAGGATTATTCATTTGGGCGTGAAAAAGACTGATTTTTATCTCCTCTTATTCAGAATTCCTTTTAGAAATGCCACTTCCGGAGCTTTAAAAGCCCTTGCGAACAAGATATACGCAACGATAGCCGTAGCGAGGATTAGCATTATAGCCATGGATTTTAAACCTCTGCCCATTGTCGCAAAACCCGTCCCGTACATCATCAAATAGACAATCAAACCCATACCAAAAGAAGCCCCACCAGACCGGACGGCAGAAGAGACAATAACACTGCCACCGAATTTCCCAAGCCTTCTTTTGAGTATTACGAAAAGAAGGCCCGCATTAAGGGATGACGAAAGCGACGTGGCGAGGGCAAGACCCCCATGTTTAAGGGGGCCTATCAGGATGAAGCACAGAATAACGTTAAAGATAAACGATATCACGGCGACGTATACCGGGGTTGTCGTATC
>JAKAIQ010000078.1 GCA_021825035.1 Deltaproteobacteria bacterium
GGCGCAGGCTTCCTTGTACGTGGAACGGCGTCCTTCATCAAATCAGGCCCAACGTTAGATATGATCAAAAAGAAGTTCCCCTGGGCGAGAGCCGCTGTGGAGGTGTCGATTGTCTCAATCACTCAAACGCTATGATCGGGATACTTTGCGGTTCATGAGTGGAGACTTTTTGCAGCAAAAAAGGCTTATACTTGCGAGCCTTGCCATCGCTCTACCCATTACGCCCTTTTTTTAGGAGTTATCACCACCCTCGCCTTTCCGTCTTTTCTGTCGACCCTGATCTCCACATCCTTTGTATTATACTTGCTTTCGACAAGTCTTTTATTACGCTCAATCGTTCTGGACAGGGCTTCAAACGTAATGCCGTCAACCGGTTCACCGCAATCATTGCGTGCCTCTATATATTTAAGGTAAACGGCACGCAGTTCATCATCCCCGGCGGCCTTTTCCGGGGGTATTGTCTGCCCGTCAGGAACAGACTGGATTTCCGCGGTTGCCCCTGGTTCCGCGGGCCGGGAAGACTGGCCATATGAGTTCAACTCGCCGGGGTCGGCGCCCTCCGCCCTCCTTTTGTACGTCCCGTCGTCTATCTCCCTCAGCACCCTCGACCAGTACTGTTTGTAAGCATTGTATCTGGATACAATGCTATTAAGTCTGAACTTGAGGGAAGTATTCGATATGTTTCTATCGCCATACTCGAGGATCATCCTGTCCACGTCGGCTCTCAACTTGGCCGGCTCGCGCTTCGCGGCCTTGATGAAATACTGTTCGTATTCCAACTTTAGCCTCGATATCTTCTGATCGAGAAGTTCTATAAGGGTACTGTCGTCCATAACCGGAATTTTATCCCAAAAATAGCTTTTTTATAGTGTTCCGGCGCATCAGGTTTTGAAATTGCCGACGGTATTCCTGAGGACATCAGCCTGCTTATTCATCTCCTTTACAGTGCGCTCCAGCCTCGCCGCGAGGGCGGCATTTTCCTCGGCAGCTGCCGTAACCGTCTCTATGGACGAGATAATCCTCCTGGAGAAGACCATCTGTTCGGATGTCGCACCGGCGACGGTCTTTATCTTTTCGGCCACTTTGAATATGGCCTCCGAGACCCGCTTGGTCTCGCGCGCCTGCTCGATGGTGGAGAGCTTTGCCTTTTCCATAAACTCCTTCATCTGAGAGGTGTCCTTCATTATCTCCCTGGCCGCCAGAGACTGCTCGCTGGCCGCATTATTTATATTCCCGACCATGTTGCTGATAGTCTGAATAATGTTGGCCACCTGTCCCGTGCCCCTGGTCTGCTCGATAGCCGTTTTTTCGATCATCTTCGACATCTCGAAGGATCTTTTGGCGGCGTGCAGTATCTTTATAAGCGCCCCCTGGGCGTCCCTTGACAGCTTTACGCCGTCTTCAACCCTGTCGGAACTTCTCTTCATGGATTCTATGGCGGTCGAGGCCTCAAGCTGGACCTGGCTTATAAGCCCGGCTATCTCGCCGGTAGATGAGGTCGTCTTCGCGGCGAGGTCCTTCACTTGCCTGGCCACCACGGCAAAACCTTTTCCATGCTCGCCGGCCTGAGTGGCGAGTATGGTGGCATTAAGGGCGAGAAGGTGCGTCGTGTCGGCGATGTCGTTTATAACGGTAAGGATATTTCCTATCTCCTTCGATCTTTCTCCGAGTCTGTCTATGACGAGTGCCGTGGAGGCGACTTCGGCGCTTATTTTCTCGATACCCTCCTTTGTCTTGAGGACGGATGTCATGCCGAGGTCCTCGGCGTCTTCCCTCACCTTTTCAGCCAGCTCGGCCTGATACCTCGAATAAGTCTCAACCTCTTTTACCCCGGCGCCTATTTCATTAACAGACGCCACCACCTCCTCCATCTTCTCAAATAACTCATCGACATTGGATGCGACCTGGTTTATAGAGAACGCCATTTCGTTCATTGAAGAGGTCGTGGCTGAAGCGGAAAAGAATAATTTTTCGAGGTTGGCTCTAACCTCATCAACGGAAGCGGCAACTGCGTTAGCGGCGCCGGAGACCTCCTTTGAGGAAGCGTTAAGCGCTTCGGCCTCCTCGGCCACGGTCTTTATCGAGGCATCCATCTCTTTTATCGAATTAGAAGTATCGTCAACGGCCTTCAGCTGCTTTCCGACAACTCCGATTATGAACCTGGAAGACGCCTCTATCTCTACGGACGTAGCCGAGATGCCCCTTGATATTCCGAATATCTCCGTGACCATGTGCTGCATACCCTCTACGAACTTATTGAACCATTTGCCGAGCATCCCTATCTCGTCGTCGGAGGCTATGTCAAGCCTCTTCGTAAGGTCGCCCCTGCCCTCGGCTATAGACTTAAGCATCACAACCGCCCTGTTGATGGGCCTGGTCACCACTCCGCTTACAAGGAGTCCCAGGAGTGCGGTCATCGCGCCAACGATGCCGACACCGTAAAGTATCCACGTATTCCTGCTGGCGGCGATAATGCCGTACATTTCGTCGAGGGACGTTGAAATCATGAGGACGCCTCTGGCTGTCTCTTCTCTTGCATGGCAGCCACGGCACTTCGGCATGGATACTATCGGCACAAGATAAGTGAAAAAGTTCTTAGTCCCTTCCTTTTCAATATAAGAGACGGCCTTGATACTGCCGGCATTGAAGCCGGCAAGGGCTTCTTTGAATTCCCGGTTCTGCGTGCCACGCGCTACGTTATTGAGCCTGTTCGGGTGCTCCACGAGCCACTCCGACTTTATCTTGCCATACTTCTTTTTGACCTCGTCGAGGGTTTTGTGGTCCTGAAAGGCCTCCTCAACCCCGTTGGCGCGTATTATCTGCACACGCTCCACCTCTTTAATGGTCTTAAGACCCTCGATAAGAAACCGCGGTATATCGGCTCTTTCATCGAGCATATCCTTATAAATTGTATGAAGGATCGGGTGCGCCATTAGTGCGCTGGCCCTCAGTCTCTCCCTCAAAAGGCTCTTCTCCTCCTCCTGAACGACAAAAAAAACGAGCAACGTAAGGCCCACAAGAGTTAGGCCGATATTGAGGTTAAGTATCTTTGATTTTAGGCCGCGATGAAACATCCGTTAAAGCACTCCGAATGAATGACAAGGAACACTTTCAAATGAAACTACACGCTCAAGGCCGTGAGAATGGGGTGATGCGTTGGAACTGCTGTCAAGAAAATTGGATTTGGATTGATATGTACTACAGCGGACAAAGATCATGCGAGGATTCTGCGATTCATGTCCATTGCCAACTCCAAATCCGGCAGGGCTCGGCTGCATCTAAAGTCATCCACAGAGGTCTAAAAAATAAGGAGAACAAAGCCGCGCTACGTGTCGATGTTTACTGCATCGGGCAACAAAATTTTATTAAAACAAATATTTTGTGTCAATAAAAAAGTACCTCTCTTGAAATTACCTTAGAAGTTCCATCTGGAATCGGCGGTTTCTTCCATTACAAGACTTGGGCCCGTGGCCCTGGAAGCCGTTTCGTCACCGGACAGGAATCGGACATTATCTTATGCGTTATGCGGCGTCGGAAGATCGACAGAGACACGAACACTGGAGGGAATAGACTAACAACTGCCACAGATCTACATGTGAACAAGGCCGAGAGGAACAGGACGGGTTTGACATCGGAGTGTACTTTTACCGCCGGGGAGAAACCGGCATTCCCGGCATTCCGGGTATCCCGGATATTCCGGGCATACCGGGCATGCCGGGCATCATTGGCTGCACCGGCATCCCTGGCCGTCCAGGCGCAGACACTCCAAACGGCAGAGGAGCCGGTTGAGCGGCGAGCATTTTCAAATAAGCGGTAAGGGCATCCACATCCATGTCCGACATGGTCTTCTGCGCAGGCATTCCCATCGCATACTGGCTGTAGTGCTTAGTATCCCCTTCACGGCCATTTTTGATGACCGCAACTATCTGGTCGGATGTGCTGTTCATGTCGAATTTGTTTGCGACAAGGGCGGGCGCCATTGCGGTGCCTATTCCTGCCGAACCATGGCATGACGCGCATTTAGCCTGATACAAAGCTGCCGCATCAGTGGCCAGGGCCTGTCCTGAGAGAAATGCCAGGATCAAAGCCACACCCCCTGTATAAACTATCCTTTTCATTAAATCCTCCTTCTTGCCGAAAACGCCTTATTACACCGACAGATACAAAACACGTTCTACACAAACTGCCGGAACTGTTGCCCTTTCCGCATTATGGCTCTGACGATCAGGCGCATGACTGCCATGCAAGGCGCATAGCCGACGACAAGAAAATATCGACCGAATTTATTGCGTGGCGCAATTCAAGTTTATCCGGAACAAACCACTTGGCTAAGCCCTAACCACTTTCGGACAGAAAAACAGGTCAGGGCGCAACTTGATGACCATTCAGTTCTATTGTGCAAGAAGATCGACCCAAGCTCGGGAGAAATCATCTTTTGCTTTTCTTCTTCTTGCTCTTCTTCTTTGCGGCCTTCGTGGCCTTTTTAGCTTTTTTTGCGGACTTTTTACAGGCTTCGATTTCTTTCTTTGTCGCGTCTCTTTCAGCGGTCAGACTGGCCACCTGAGCTTTAAGATCGTCATTGTCCTTCTGAAGGCCGGCTATCTGATTCTTGAGATTATTATTCTCCCCGCTCAAACTGGACACCTGACCCTTAAGCTGCTCGTTCTCCTTCTTAAGCTGCTGACCGCACCCCGACACTAACAACAGGGCAGCGAAAATCATGCCAAGCAGTCCAAACTTCTTAACCATTCTCCATCTCCTTTTGTTTATTTTTCTATATAATCTGCAGGCAAATTATTAAAGAAAAAATGCATTAAACATGCCATAAAAAAGAATGAGTATTTTTCAATCAAAACAAATGGTTACCAACGCTCTACCCTTGCTTTTATGCGTTAGAGTTAACCTTTTGGTCTAATTGTTGCACCTTTTGGTGCAGAAAAAGATTCTTTTATAATGCCGAACTTGTTGAGCCTGTATTGGAGGGTTCGATAGCTCATTCCAAGAAGTTGAGCGGCTTTACCGAGTATTCCGTTCGACTTTATCATCGCCTTCACGAGCATTTCTTTTTCAAACTCCTCGAATGATATGCCTTCGTCCGGAAGTTCGAAATCGATCTTGCCAAGCATTATGGGCCTTGTCATTATCTCCATCGGAATCGATTCGACGCCGATGATATCGCCCTCGTTCAAGAGCGCGGCCCTTTCAATGACGGCCTCAAGCTGGCGCACATTGCCGGGCCAGTTATAATTGAGAAGCATGTTCATGGCTTCATCGGAAACGCCCTTCAAGTTCTTCTCGAAAGATGTATTGTATTTTTTGATGAAATACGCCACAAGCTGAGGGATATCGCTCCTCCTATCCCGCAGGGGCGGGATCTTGAAGGCGACTACATTGAGCCTGTAGAAAAGGTCTTCCCTGAAGCGGCCTTTCTTTATCTCTCCGTCGAGGTTCCTGTTGGTAGCGGCGATAAGACGGACGTTCACTTTTATGGAACTGCTCCCTCCCACCCTGCGGAGTTCCCTGTCCTGTATGACACGTAAAAGCTTGGCCTGGAGCATAAGATTCATGTCGCCTATTTCATCAAGAAAAATAGTTCCGCCGTCAGCGGCCTCGAAAAGCCCGATATTCCTCGCGTAAGCGCCGGTGAATGCGCCCTTTTCGTAACCGAAAAGCTCGGTCTCGAGAAGCGTTTCGGGAATGGCCGCGCAATTTATGGCCATAAACGGCATAGACGCCCTTGGTCCCGCATAATGCAGCGCCCTGGCGACAAGTTCCTTGCCCGTGCCGCTCTCTCCGTAAATGAGCACTGTCGCCGAGCTTCCAGAGACCTTTTTTATCATCCTGAATATCTCACGCATCTTGTTATCGTTGCCTATTATGCCTTCGGGTCTGAACTGCTTTTCGAGCTGCTCCCTGAGATGGATGTTCTCGTTCAGGAGCCGAGCTTTCTCAACGGCCTTGCTCGCCACCATCAGGAGTTTTTCCCTGTCGAGAGGCTTTGTGAGGTAATCGAAAACGCCCAGTCTTATGGCGTCGACCGCCGAATCAATTGTGCCGTGGGCGGTTATTACAACCACGCTTGCGCTGGGCCGCTCCCTCAAGATATGCTTCATCAGCTCATTGCCGTCCATTCCCGGCATCTTCAGGTCGGTTATGACGAGGTCAAAGTTCGCCTTCTGAATGGCGTCAAGGGCGTCCTTGCCGCCGCTCGCGGTCCCCACATCGTAGCCCTCGGCCTCCAATATGGCCTTCAATATCTCCCTTTGCCCCTTTTCGTCGTCTACGACGAGAACCGTTCCTTTCATTTATGCCCTCCCGCTCGCAGGAAGATTCACCGTGACGGTGGTTCCCCTGTTTACGACGCTTTCGACGGAAAGAACGCCTCTATGCTCCTCTATAATGCGTTTCGTCAGCGCGAGGCCCAGCCCTATGCCAAGGTCTTTCGTCGTAAAATAAGGTTCAAATATTTTAGTCATGTTCTCCGGCGGTATACCGCATCCGGTATCCTCTATCCTTACGGTCACTCCTTTGCCGTCGGCGAAAGACTCCACATAAAGGCTGCCGCCCTGGGACATCGACTGTATGGCGTTAAGAAAGAGGTTGAGGAAGCATGTCTTTATCTGCCTGCGGTCGACAAGGACGTCAGGGAGGTCTTCCCCAACCTTCAGCTCCACGGATATCTTCTGCTCAGCGCACCTGTCGCTTAAAAGATGCGTTGTCTCGGCGAGGATCGGTGCAAGCCCGGAGCTTTGAAGGTTCAAGTGAAGCGGCTTGCCGAAGTTAAGGAAACTGCCGACCATGCCGTCGAGCCTTTCTATCTCGGATTTTATGCTCGCGACGGTGGAAAGAAAACTTTCCCTTTTATCGGCTTCCACCGGCATATGAGTGGCCCTCAGGTGGTCGATGCTCAGGTTTATCAGGTTAAGAGGATTCCTCACCTCATGGGCGATCCCGGACGCGAGGGCTCCTATCTTGGACATGTGTTCGGCCTCCTTGAGCCGTCCCTCGAGTTCCCTGTTCTCGTCGAGCTTGATGACCATTTCATTGAAGTTGCGGGTAAGCCGCCCTATCTCGTTATTGCCTTCCACCTTGAGCCTAACCGTAAGATCCCCTCCGGCGACCCTCTGGGCGGCGTCCGCCAGGCTCTGTATAGGCTCCGTGTATTTATTAGAAAGGTACATGGCAAGAAGTATGCCGATAGAGAATATGGCGAAAGTGGCGATGAGCCGGTTTCTGTGGTTGGCCCTGGCGATGGAAGCGAAATCATCAAACTGCGTGGCAATATGCACATATCCCAGCAAAGTCTTTCCGGTGACCACCGGGAGGAGTATGTCGTATCTTTTCTGACCGCCGGTCGTAGTGGTGTACTCGGTGACGTTGCCGAAATTCTTTACGCTTTCGCCTTTTATGAAGAGCTTCTTCCCGATGAGGCTCGGGTTCGAGCTCGCTATGACATCCCTTCCGTTGTTTACGACGGATATCTCCATTATTCCCTTTTTCCTAAGGTGCGTCAGCCCCCTGAACTTCTCGATGTTGACCTTGCCGTTTGCTTGCGACATTTGCTCTATGCTCATCTGGATGGCCTCGGAGATATCCTCGGTATGATGCCTCACTTCATCTATAAGATCCTTTTCGGCCTGCGCATAGATAAAAAGCAACGATGCTATGGAAAGAAAACAGAGCGATACCATTATGACAAGAAGTTTTGTCTTAAGGCTCAGGCTCGAAAGTACGCCTCGCATGGGTTTAATGAGCATCGTTCATACCGCTTTACGCCAATACATAAAAATATCTTAATTCAGATCAGATTACTAATCAATACCATTCGGAGCACGGAATCAATATCATGGTTGACTCAAGCACTTTTTTTTGTTAGTGTTTATATCCCGCGGGCGTACACCCCAAATGATATTGGCAGCATGCGGCGGCAAGACCTTTTATCGAGCCGGCCGTTCAAAAAACAAACCTCTATCGGAGCCGAACATGAAAGATATCATATGGAATAGAAGATCTTTTATAAAAACAACCGTTCTCGGAGCCCTCATATTTTTAAGCAATCCGGTATTTGCCGCGGAGGTCTTCAGGGAAAACGCCGCTCCCGGAAGACTTCTTCTTTTAAACACCCATAACGGCGAAAAGCTTGACGTCACATACAGGAATGAGCTCGGCGAGTATGACCAGAAAGCACTCGACTCGATAAACCATATCCTCCGGTGCCCTCTTAACGATGAAGAGATAAAGATGGACGTCAAAGTGCTCGATTACCTTAATGCGCTGGATAAGAGACTCGGAGGAGGCGGCAACGAGATACACGTGATCTCGGGCTACAGGTCGCCCGAATACAACGCCCTCCTGAGGAGAAAGAGTAAAAGAGTCGCCAAGCACAGCCTGCACACCTTCGGCAAGGCCATAGATTTGCGGATACCCGGCATATCCACCTCAAAAATAAGACGAACCGCCCTCAACATGGAAGCCGGCGGAGTGGGCTACTATCCAAGGAAAGGCTTCGTGCATATCGACTCCGGCAGTTTCAGGTACTGGTAACCTATGCTCAGGAGGCTCGCCGCCTTTCTTCTGATATGTACAATGCTGTTTTCGGCCTCCCTCCAGGCTGCGGAGAAGACAAAAAAAACAAAAAGCTGCGGGAGATACTTCCCAAGCGACGATCTGACGGCCTGGCATTGCGTAAGGCTTAAAAAGGGGCAGACTCTGGAAAGCCTCTTCGACGGCAAATGGCAGGAAGTAGCCCGTTTCAACAGAATAGACCGCAGGCACGTCTATCCCGGCGCAAGGATCAAGGTTCCAAAAGACCTGCAGTCCATAAACAACTACACGCCCCTCCCGGAATTGTATCCTCCCGCCGACGAGTACCCGAAGTTCATTCTCGTAGTGCTTTCCGAACAATTTCTTGGCGCTTAC
>JAKAIQ010000079.1 GCA_021825035.1 Deltaproteobacteria bacterium
GATCTCGTCATGGCGTCAATGGGAATGAGTCTTCCATTCTTGACCGCACAGCCGGTCTCCACCGGTTTCATGACACCGGTATTTATACCCGCATCCGTCAAAACCATTGCCATTAAGGAGGTCACAAAGGTCTTGCCTACGCCTGTATCGGTGCCGGTTATAAGAAAGCCTTGATTCATGTTCCGGTGACTTTTACGATGCTCTCGCGGACGATATTCACTATCCTCTTAAGTTCGGCATCTTTTATGGTTAGTGGCGGCATTATTACAATCGTATCTCCAAGCGGCCTTACAATGAGCCCGCGGCGTCTTGCCTCCATGCATACGGCGTCACCTACCCGTTCCGCGGCAGGATGGGTTTCCTTGGTGCCCCTGTCCTTGACAAGTTCGATTCCGGCCACCAAGCCGATATGTCTGATCTCTCCGACGCGGGAGAGCGTTTCAAGGCTCTTCAGGAGGTTTTTAAAGAGTTTTATCTTGCCTTCCAGTTTTTCGATTACCCGTTCTTTTTTGAAGACATCGAGGTTCGCGATAGCCGCCGCACAGCCGAGAGGGTTGCCCGTGAATGTATGGCCGTGAAAAAATGTCCTGTGCTCGCCATGGTCGCCTAGGAAGGCATTGTATATTTTATCGGTCGTTAGAGTGGCGGCAAGCGGCATATAACCGCCCGTTATGCCTTTGCCAAGGCATATGATGTCCGGATTCACTCCCTCAATATCGCAGGCGAACATTTTTCCTGTCCTTCCGAAGCCTGTAGCCACCTCGTCCGCTATAAGGTGGACTCCGTATTTTCCGGTCAGTCTTCTGACGTTCTTTAGAAAGCCTGGGGGAGAAGTTATCATGCCGGCCGCGCCCTGAAGAAGAGGCTCTATGATGCAACCCGCTATCTCTTCGTTATGCTCTCTTAGAAGCATCTCGAACGTCTCAAGACAGGCAAGCTTGCATTTGGGGTGTGTCTTCTTCAGCGGACATCTGTAGCAATACGGATAAGGGGAGCGAAAGACCTCGAAAAGAAGGGGCCTGTACTTGCGTACGAATATGTCTATCTCACCTACGCTCATGGCTCCGAAGGTGTCGCCGTGGTATGCCCCGGTGAATGCGACGAACTTCCTCTTTTCATTATCCTTTCGCGTCTGTTCCCAGTACTGGAACGATATTTTAAGGGCTATCTCGACCGCCGTAGAGCCGTTGTCCGAGTAAAAGACCTTGTTAAGGCCCTTCGGCGCAATTTCGGCGAGTTTTTCGGCAAGCTGTATAGAGGGGACATTAGCCAGACCAAGAAGAGTCGAGTGGGCGATTCTGTCTATTTGATCCTTGATCGCGCGGTCTATCTCCTTTTTTCTGTGGCCGTGTACGGTAACCCAGAGGGAAGAGACCCCGTCAAGGTAACGTCGTCCGTCCATATCTATAAGATAATTGCCCCGGCCTTTTTCTATTATGAGAGGCTCTTTTGATAGCCACTCCCTCATCTGTGTAAACGGGTGCCAGACGTGGAGCTTGTCGAGTTCGACGAGCCTTTTCCTATCGTTCATTTCCTGACCCTTTCCTGGCCGCCGCAAAGATGACATCATATGTGGCCTGAATTCCCATCCCGTTTGCGGACGGGTATTTTTTCAGGTATATCCTCTCTGCCCTTTTCAGCGCCAATCCCGGGAAAAGTCCTGGTTCGGCGCGGTCAACCGGCGCGGGAGATGCGCCCGTATCCCTTAAAGCCCTGACAAGGCCGCGCAGATGTTCATAGGTCATCAATTCACTATGCCTTTCAATGGCTTCAACTTCGAGACCCGCTTCTTTGAGTTCAATAGCCAGGGCATCGGGCCCCATGAATGGCATGAAATGGGTATGTGTGGATTTCGCGGAGGCGTAGCATTCCCGCAGCTCCCTCAGGGTATCCGGCCCGAGCGTCGAGAAGACCAGAAGGCCGTCTTTTTTAAGGACACGCCATGCTTCTCTGAAAGCCGATAAGACATCCTGAGCCCATTGGTAAGCAAGGCTTGACGCTACTGCGTCAAATGTGGAATCGTTGAACGGAAGGGCCTCGAAGTCGGCTTGCACGAGGCCGATATTGTCGTCACGTAGATTTTGACGAGCCATCGCGAGCATCGGTAAAGCGATGTCGGAGGCGTGCACCCGGGCTTCAGGAAAAAGGCCTTTAATTCCGGCTGTGAGACTTCCTGTTCCACAACCGATATCGAGGATATGCGGAGTGTAATCCGTGATGGCCTGAGGAATTTCAGTGACGGAACAGGAGTAAGCCGGTTTCTTTTCAAAACAGTCGGCGCCCCTGAGGAAGTTCATGAGGCCTTCGGCAACCAGGCTCTGAAGCTCGGAGTTCGAGTCGTAGCTCCGGGCCGCTTCTGAAAAACTTTTCTTTATTATGTTTTTATCCATCATTGCCGCAATGAGCCCTTAATCGTTAGAGGCCGTCCAAGAACTTTCTTATAGTTCTCTCGAACCTCTCGGTCTCCGTTACGAAAGGGGCGTGTCCGGCATTTTCGTATACCTTAAGGCATGCACCCTTTATCGCCGACGCGAGATAATTGCCTGCCCCTACCGGGACTATTCCGTCCATCTTCCCGTGAATGATGAGGATGGGCATGTCGAGTTCGTTCAGCCTCGCCCTCAGATCGGTCGAAAAGAGGGCAACAAGCGCCTCGGTTATTTCGTCGTATTTAAAGATAGGGAAACAGCCGGGCATTGAGCCGTCACACGAAATAGGCCCGGGATACCGGTATCTTTTCAGAAATCCTTTAACCTCGTTCCCATGTTCCGTCTCCGTAAAGTTCAATGGGTAGAACCTTTCGATCGTTTCGCCTGGGTTTTTTCTCATGTCGAGTAGCATCCTCTTAACAAGAGCTCTCGACTGCGCCCAGGGGAAATCCTCCTTCACAACGAACGACGGGGTAGCTCCAACGAGGATCAGGGCCGTGAATTTGTCCACGTTCTCAAGGGCTGAAGCTATAAGCGCTTGTGCCCCGAGGGACCAGCCGATGCCTATGATCTTTCCACTCATCCTTGCGGTCTGACGCTCTATCGCCCTTACCGCCGGTTCGAGCGTCGGAGAATCCCACGGCTCCGCGCCCCCGTGGCCTGGAAGGTTCATATTGGCGACGTCGATACCCTTGAAGGCCGATGCAATAGGCTCCCAGACCCATTTGTCGGTAGCCCAGCCGTGAACGAAAAGCAGGGAGTCAATTCTCACCGACTGTTTCCTTTATGGCAAAGATGGCGCTGTCAAGGTCTTCTTTCGAATGTACGGCGGTTATGCTGACCCTCAAACGCGATGTATTCTCAGGCACGGTCGGCGGCCTGATGCCCTGAATGAAAACGCCTTTCTCAAGGAGCGTGGCGCTCATCTCCATCGTTTTTTTTGCGTCGCCCGTGACTATGGGGATTATATGGGTGGCGCTGCCGAGGGTATTGAGGCCTTGACCGGCAAGCCCATTCTTGAAGTATCTCGTGTTGTCCCGCAGTAGCTCTATAAGATCGGGATTCTGTCCGATTATGTCTATAGCCTTTGACGCGGCGGCGCATACCGACGGCGGAAGCGCCGTCGTATATACAAAGGGCCTTGCCTTGGATACGAGAAGATCGATAAGCTCCTTGCTTGAGGCGACAAAGGCACCGAAAGCCCCTATCGCCTTGCCGAGGGTGCCCATCTGTATGATGGAAGGGTGAACTATGCCGAAGTGTTCGAGAGTGCCCTTGCCGCCTTTGCCTAGGACTCCCGTTGCATGGGCATCGTCAAGGAATAGCATGGCCCCGTATTTGTCGAGGAGGCAGGCCATATCATCCAGGGGCGCGATAGAGCCGTCCATGCTGAATACGCCATCGGTTACTATGAGCTTGCTTTTTGCCTTCGATTTTTTAAGAAGACTTTCGAGAAAATCCATGTTTCTATTGGGATACCTTTTTATCGCAGCCCTGCTAAGAATGCATGCGTCAACGATCGAGGCATGGTTTAACCGGTCCGAGAACACCTCCGTCGAGCGCCCGGCAAGAGCCGAGATGCAGCCGAGGTTTGCATGATAGCCGGAGTTGAAGACAAGCGCGGCTTCCGTCCCTTTAAAGTTCTTTATCTTTTCTTCCAGGGCCTCGTGCGGCTCCATGTTGCCTGAAACGAGCCTCGAAGCCCCTGAGCCGAAGCCGTATTTTTTTATGGCTTCGACGGCGGCGGCCTTCACGCAAGGATCGTTTGCGAGCCCGAGGTAATCGTTCGAACAGAGTAGTATAGTCTCTCTGCCATCAACGATCACCCGTGGCCCCTGAGGGCCTTCTATGAGCTTCATGTTGCGCCTCAAGTTTAAAGCGCCAAGTCTTGATAATTCTTCGGTAATTTCAAGCATATGAATTATCGGACGGTTCCCCTCGGCTTTAACCCCAGATCTTTTAGCATTTGCATGTCGGCGCCTGGTTCCCTTCCAGGGGTGGTCAGGTAGTTTCCTATCATCATCCCGTTGGCGCCTGCCGCGAAAATGAGAGATTGAAGATCGCGGAGATTTACGTGCCTTCCGCCGCAAATGACTATGTCTTTTCGCGGCATCATGAGCCGGAAAACGGCTATGATCCGCAGGCAATCGATAGGGGAAAGGTTTTTTGCGCCTTCGAGAGGAGTTCCTGGCCGGGGATTGAGGAAATTGACCGGGATGGAATCCACGTCGAGTTTCTTAAGGGTTTCAGCTAATTCTATCCTGTCTTCCCAGGTCTCACCTATTCCAAATATGCCGCCGGAGCATACATAGAAACCGAGTTCCTTTGCTGTCCTGACCGCCTGGACGTCTTCTTCATATCCGTGCGTCGTGCATATATTGGGGAAAAAGCTCGCGCTCGTCTCAAGATTGTGGTGATAGCTTTCGAGGCCGCTTTCTTTTAATGTCTTCATCACGTCGCGCTTCAATATGCCGAGAGAGGCGCACCTTTCCATGCCGACGGCATCCTTCATGGACTTCAGCGTTTCGGTAAGGATGGATATATCCTGTTCCTTTTCTATTTTTGTGCCGCTCGTTACGATGGAGAATTCCCGCGCACCAGTGCTTTCCGCCATTTTGGCGGCTTCGACAATGGTTTCCGCCGGAAGCATTGGATATTCCCTGACCCCTGTATCGTATTTTATCGATTGGGCGCAGAAGGAGCAGTCTTCTTTGCAGAGGCCGCTTTTGGCGTTTACTATTGAACAAAGGTTTACTTCCATCCCCTTGTGACGCCTCCTAACCTTATCGGTAACCGAGAGCATTTCGAAGACATGGCTATCCGCGAGGGCGGTAAGCTCGATGGCTTCCTCGCCGCTCAGTCCTTCTCCCCGCAAGCCGCGATCAAGGGCCTGTTCTAATATGGCCACTGTAATATTCCCCTTTCCAGATAGACAAATGAAGGTTTGATTAGACTCATTAACATAGATGAAGCATAATTGTCAACCTATTGATAATATTGGTTGACAATTAATGCCACTTATTTGCCCGGAACAAAATATGGGGATGGATTTGTGAAGGTGGTCTACAAGTAGATGTTGAACTGGGAAGTTCTCTTTTCAGGCTGGTTACAGTGCGAATAAATGAAACGGATGCCGTTAAGATGGGCGGCCGCACGTTGAAGCATCTTAGCCTCGAATCCTGTCAAGCTTATTTGCTCCTCAGGGTTCTTGTTTTGGTTTATTGCCGTAATCTCTTCCGATTCTCCTGCGGCAGCCGCGCCCGTGCTCGCCCGGCGACCGTGTCACTTCAGCCGACGGCCCGGTTCTGTCGCGGCCGGCTTCCGTAAAGGAAGGCGTTTTTCATCGTTCCATGCCTGGCTTCTTCTTTCTTGCGTTCATCAATGCGGTTATTTCCTTTTCATAGCCGCGCTCCGTTGGTCTGTAATATGTCCTGTCCTTGACCTTTTCAGGCCGGTATTCCTGCTCGACAAAACCGTCTTTGTAACTGTGCGGGTACATATAGCCTTTTCCATATCCGAGTTTTTTCATGAGTCCGGTGGGCGCGTTGCGCAGGTGTTGCGGCACTGAGAGCGCTCCCAACTTCCTTACATCGTCAGCTGCTCCTAGATAGGCCAGATAAGAGGAGTTGCTTTTTGGCGCTGTCGAAAGGTATGTAACCCCCTGGGCAAGGGGTATCCACCCCTCGGGCATTCCGATGAAATCCACCGCATCCTTCACGGCAATGGCGACGCCAAGGGCCCGCGGGTCGGCGTTGCCTATGTCTTCGGACGCGAATATGACCATCCTCCTCACTATAAATAACGGGTCTTCTCCTGCCTCGACCATGCGGGCAAGCCAGTAAAGGGCCGCATCCGGGTCGCTCCCTCTCATTGATTTTATGAAGGCAGATATGACATTATAATGTTCTTCGCCTGACTTGTCGTAAAGGAGATTTTTTTTCTGCATCGCCTCCATGGCCGCTTCCATGGTGACCCTTCGAGTTCCGTCCTTTCCTGGCTCGGTTATCACAAACGAGGTTTCAAGGCAATTGAGCGCAGTCCGAGCATCCCCCTGGGAACTCTCTGCAATGAAATCCATGACAGGTTCGTCTATTTCAACTGGCGTCCGCCCGAGTCCGCGTTCTTTGTCATTCAGAGCCCTTTTCAGTATCTTCTTTATTGAATCCGTAGACAGGGCCTCAAGTACCAGAACCTTGCACCTTGAAAGGAGAGGGGCATTGACCTCAAAGGAAGGATTTTCGGTGGTGGCGCCTATTAGCGTAATTGTCCCGTCCTCGACGCTGTGGAGGAACGCGTCCTGCTGGCCCCTGTTGAACCTGTGTATCTCATCTACAAAGAGCACAGTCCTTTTTCCAAGCTTCAGGTTGTTTTTTGCCAGCTTTACAACGTCCCTTATTTCCTTGACGCCTGAAAGCACCGCCGAGAATTCCACGAAATCGGCGCCGGATACCACTGCTATGATCCTTGCGAGCGTGGTTTTACCTGTACCGGGAGGCCCCCATAGAATGAGGGATGGCAGTTCTCTCTTTTTTATGATGCTCCATAAGAATTTTCCCTCTCCGATAAGGTGTTCCTGGCCGGCGAAATCCTCAATCCGTTCGGGCCTCATGCGGTCCGACAGAGGAGCGCCCGACCTTGCCGAACTCTCGAATTCTTCAAACAGTTTCATAATAGGATTTTACTACATTAAACTCTCAAATAGCAAATGCGTGCGAATGTCGCATCCTTGACATGGCGCTTGCCGGGAAGATATAATCGAGTATCATTGAATTAATAGAAAGAGCGCATTGTATGATAGGAAGAACCCTTATACTCATTGGGATCATAATCGTAATCATAGGCATTTTTTTTATGTTTGCGCCGAAGATACCTTTTTTAGGAAGGCTTCCAGGAGATATTTTCTACAAAAGAGATAAATTTGTCATATATTTCCCGATAACTACCTCTATAATTATAAGCGTCATTCTGTCCCTGATTCTGTATTTGATCAACAAACGTTGAATTGTGGTAAAAAAGAGACATTTGTAAAATTTGTGGTACTAATAATACATTTTATGTTTTTATTATATTTGTAATATATTGATTTATTTGTATTTTACATTTTGGCATAAGTATTGCTTCTCTATATAATAACTATGCTGCAAAAGACCATAAAAAATAGTATAAAGTTTTCGGGAGTCGGGCTTCATACCGGACGCGCCGTGAACGGAAGGATCGTCCCGGCGGCCGAGGATACGGGCATAACTTTTGTAAGGACCGACATTCCCGGTCGCCCGGAGTTGAAGGCTGAAGCCTCTAACGTCCTCACTACGAGCTACGCCACATCTCTCGGCACGAAAGAATTTTCGATATCGACGGTCGAACACCTACTTGCCGCATTTTACGGACTCGGCGTCGATAATGCCGTAGTTGAGATCAACGGGCCTGAGGTGCCCATACTTGATGGAAGCTCTGCCGAATTCATCGATATGATAGAGTCTGCAGGACTTTCGGAACTTTGCAGTCCAAGGAAATACATCGTCATAAGAAGGCCGATAAAGGTCCAGGAGAACGGCAAATACGTTTTTGTAATGCCTGCCGAGGAGATGGAGTTTACGGTTGATTACACAATTGACTTTAGCCATCCTTTCGTTACGCGCCAGAACTTTTCGAGGCGCTTTTCAAAAGAGGTCTTTAAAAACGAGGTCGGCAGGGCGCGGACTTTCGGCTTCCTCCACGACGTCGAAACTTTAAGAAAAAACGGCCTTGCCAGAGGAGGCTCTCTCGATAACGCCATAGTCATAGGCGAAGGTGAAATATTAAATGAAGGTGGGCTAAGGTATCCTGACGAGTTCGTAAGACACAAGGTCCTCGACATGATGGGAGACATTTCCCTTCTTGGCGCTCCATTAGTGTGCCGGATTATCGCCCACAGGTCGGGACATTCCCTTAATTATAAGCTTATTCAACAGGTACTGAAGATGCGTGGACGGTGGGAGATGGTCGATGCCTGGTCTATGAGGGGCGTTGCAAAAGCCGAACTGCCCGCGCTGGACAAGGTCGCCACTTTATAGTGCCGGCATAAAATTTTTAAAACAAAGGCCCTGAAAAGGGCCTTTGTTTTTTCTGGAATTGTAATCTTAACGTCAGTCTGAATGGCAGCTTTCTCGGTTAAACTCATGATTCAAAAAAAGGAGTTAACCCTATAGAGTTAACTCCTTTTATTTTACTGGTGGAGCTGAGGGGGATCGAACCCCTGACCTCAAGACTGCCAGCCTTGCGCTCTCCCAACTGAGCTACAGCCCCGAATGAAATTTTAG
>JAKAIQ010000080.1 GCA_021825035.1 Deltaproteobacteria bacterium
GGTGGTGGAATGACGGGCCGAAGTCAAATGCCGTTATGCCACCGTCTTTCTAAACAGCCCGGCCATAAACCGCAGGGTTCTTCATGGCAGGAAGCGGTCGTTTATAACGCCTGTCTTGCCGCCTGAAAAAAGGGCGGCTTTGCAGCGACCCTTCATGCCGCCGGGAGAACGCCCGTTCGATTAGAAAACCCGAACCTTACGCCATACAGCCTCAAAGACGCGAAGTTTCCGGTGCGCAGGCTTCTGTTGTTGGGGCGTCGGTTATCTCAAGGCCTTTCATCTTGAGAAGCAGGGTATTCCTGTGGACCTTCATGAGGTGCGCGGCCTCGCTTCTGTTCCAGTCGGTCTTCCTCAAAACCGCCGTGATGTAGCGTCGCTCGAACTCGCGGCAGGCATCTTTCAGGCCGTCCGCGGGCCCCGGCCCTTGCGGGGCCTTCCTGCCGGAGTATTCGGCCGGTATGCCGCTCGCCCTTATGACCTCGCCGCTTGAAGATAGGGCCACGAGCCTCTCCACGAGATTTTCGAGCTCCCGGACGTTCCCCGGCCAGTCGTATTCCATCAGGACGGCCACGGCCTCGCCGGCAATGCCGACGTTTCTTTGAAGGGACTTCTTGTGGCGGTCGAGAAAATATTCTATCAGGAGCGGGATGTCTTCCCTCCTCTCCCTGAGCGGCGGAAGCTCTATGGGAACGACCCTCAGCCGGTAATAAAGGTCGGCCCTGAACCTCGAATCCCTTATCGCCTCTTCAAGGCGTTCGTTGGCCGCCGCTATGACCCTGATATCGACCTTTATCGGCGCGTTGCCGCCCACCCTTTCGAAGGATCTCTCCTGGAGCGCCCTCAGGAGCTTTACCTGCATGTGCATCGGAAGGGCGGAGACCTCATCGAGAAAAACCGTGCCTCCGTCGGCATGCTCGAACCTGCCCGCCTTCCTCGCGTGCGCGCCCGTAAAGGCGCCCTTCTCGAAGCCGAAGAGCTCGCTCTCCATGAGTTCGGGCGGGATGGCTCCGCAATTTATCGCAACGAATGGCCTTGCCCTTCTTTCGCTCGAATCATGCAGGCTTCTTGCCACAAGCTCCTTGCCTGTCCCGCTCTCGCCGGTTATTAGAACCGTGGAAGGCAGACGTGCCACCCGCTCTATTATTTCCAAAACTTTTTGCATTTGCGCTGATCTTGATATTATCATTATATGTAAGATTTTTCAGGTTTAATTAACTATATATTTAAATATATACAAATATTATTACAATAAATAACATATTTGTCAATATATTTTTAAAATATTTTTTAATTTTTTGGTTGATTACCGGCTGCGCGTGCCGAGACTTAATTATAGAGGTTTTGATGCCGAGCGGCTTGCGCGGGCAGGTTCATCGGCTGGAGATACCGGACAGCCGCGCGGGACGTGTCAATCCATATCCGGCCTGCCGACGATCCGTCTTATCTCTCTCATGGCGTAACTGAAGCCTGAATAGGCCGTGACCGAGACCGTAATGGCGGCTACGAGGAAAAAGGCCCTGTCGTTTGGCCTCGCCAGCGCGTAAAAGACGGTCATTATTTGAAGGGCAGTGGTGGCCTTGCCTGCGACGCTCGGCGAGATATCGACCTTCTTCCCGGCGCCCCTCAGAACCATGACTGCGGCCAGTATCATGAAGTCGTATATGACGACCGGCACGCAGAGCCAGAGCGGCGCGTATCCCTTGAAGGCAAGGGCAAAAAAAGCGCTTGAGAGAAGGAGCTTATCGGCCACCGGATCGAGGTTGGCCCCGAGCTCGGTCTTCATATCGAACCTCTTCGCCAAAAAGCCGTCGAAAAAGTCCGTAAGCCCGGCAACGGCGAAGACCGCCATCGACCAGAAGGATATATCGTTAAGGACAAGGTAGAGGAATAGCGGGACCAGCAGTATCCTCAGCAGGGTCAGCATGTTCGCGGCGTTGGCTATCATTCAGGGAAGCCACTGGAAATATGTCTTTTTCGCCGCTTTCGTAACTACCGCGCCGTTGGGCAGGGTGTCGAACGCCGAGTCCACGAGCCTCTGGAGCTTCGGCTCGTAGGCCTTGATTACGGCAAAATCCATGGGCTTGGGGTCGAACCTGAAGTCCATATCCTTGTCCCGGTAATCGGCCGCCCAGAGCCTCGTGCCCCTGGCGGAGTAAAGCTCGAACCGGGTCTTTATGTCAAGGGATGCGAAATCCGAAATCTTCATTTTATCCCATTTTTCAACCCCGATATAAAGAACCGCGTCGGCGCCGAGGAGCCTCGCTATCGCCGTAGGCCCTTCCCTGGCGGCTTCGCCGCCGGCCTCGCGGTCGACGAGGTCGAGAGGGATGACCCGGTAGTTCATGGATATGAGCCTGTCCCTGGTCATCGTCCTCAGGAGATTGCTTATGTTGTCCCTGTCATGATCCGCGCCTGCGTGCCATTTCACCGGCAGCACCGCGATGGTGCGCGGCCTGAGGCTGTCATATTGGTTGGACACCACGAACTCTATGGGCGACCCGCACCCGGCAAGCATGAAGAGCGGCAAAAGAAGCGCAAATAACAGCGATATTTTCTTCGTCATTCTACCTGCCCGTTGACGGCGGCTCCTGCGCCGCCTTTATAAGGATCGTCCGGTTCCCGCCGGACGCGACTATGAAGCGCGGCGAGACCTCCCGCGCTATCCTTTCGGAAAGCCCCTGGCCGTTCCCATTTATCCTGGCGGTAAGCGTGATATTCCCCCTGTAAAAGGAGTCGTAGGAGATATCGTTTACGACGGTTATCCCTTCAAGGGATGTCAAAAGGCCCTGAAATGCGCCGTAGTCGTTCACCCCGAGGATGACTATCCTGAAAAACGAAGTTGCGCCGCCTTCGGTCATGCGGCTTACGAGGCCCTTGAGCTTCGCCCGGTCTATGTTCGCCTCTATCCAGACGTGGTAGTACACGGCCCCGGCCTGGTTGGGCATGGCCGAGCCGGCCATCTGCGGGGCACGGGCGTCCATATGGGTTATCTGCCCCTCCTCGACTATCCTGTAGTCGAGGATGAAGTCGCGGGGGTTCGAGTATATCTCTCTTTCAATGGAGTCGCTCTGCGCCGGGTCAGCCGCTATGGCCTCGTTCTTGACGAGCGCGTCCAGGGCCGTCGATACCGCGTTCCTCAGGGCCTGGTCAAGGGCCTCCTTCTTGACGTCTATATTGTCCGCGGACAGCGGGGCCGAGCCTTCGGCCCGCACGGCCGAGGCGTCCTCTCCGCGGGCGGGCGCGAGGCACACGAAGATTAAAAAGACGAAGGAGTAGAGCGCGATTCTTCTCAATTTAGGCACCTCTTCACGAGTTCCATTATATCGTTTTTCCGCTCCGGAGAAAACCAGCTTGTCTCCGGGTCTTTTCCGAACCACGCAATCTGCCTTTTCGCGTAATGCCGGGTGTTCTTTTTGAGTAGCGAAACGGCCTCGTCGAGGGAAAGCTCGCCTCTCAAATGCAGGGCCATCTCTTTGTAGCCGAGGCCGCGCATGGGCTTCAGTTCCGCGCCATACCCCATACCGAGAAGCCGGGAGACCTCTTCCACGAGCCCGCTTCCGACCATACCGTCAACCCGCTCCTCGATATCGCGGTAAAGACGCTCCCTTTCCTTCATGAGCCCTATCTTGACGGCGTTGAACGGGCTGTCCCGGAACGAGTGCTCCCTGTGGAAATCCGCCATCGGCCGCCCGGAGCTTTCGTAGACCTCGAGCGCCCTTATTATCCGTACGGCGTTGTTCGGATGTATGCGGGAGGCGCTTTCCGGGTCTACCTCCGCAAGCCTCTCGTGCAGGCGCACGCTCCCGTGCCTCCGCGCCTCGCTCCAGAGACTTTCCCTCAGGGCCCTGTCAGCCGCAGGCCCTTCAAAAAGGCCTCTTTGCAGGGCCTTTATATAAAGGCCCGTCCCTCCGGCTATGAATACGTTCCTTCCCCGCTTGCGTATCTCCCTTATTATCTCAAGCGCGTCGGCCCTGAAGTCCGCCGCGCTGTATTCCCCGTCAGGCTCGACTATGTCTATCAGATGATGCGGGACGCTCTCGAGCGCGTCTCTCGCGGGCTTGGCGGTCCCGATGTCCATGTATTTATACACCTGCATGGAATCCGCGCTTATGACCTCGCCGTTCAATTCGGCGGCAAGGGCCGCGGCAAGCGCGCTCTTTCCGCACCCGGTCGGGCCGGTTATTATTACGACCTTCTCCTTGTCCATGCGGCGTCCGCCTGCCTTCCGAAGACGGCCTCTATTTCGGGCCGCGAAAACCTCTTCACGATCGGCCTCCCGTGCGGGCAGTGGCGCGCGAAATCCACGCGGGCGAGGTCGCGCAGAAGCGCGTTCCCCTCATCCTTCGACAGCGCCCTGAAGCCCCGTATGACGCTGTGGCAGGCGATCCTCATGAGGACTTCCTCGATCCTCTCCTCCACCCTCCCGCCTCCGCCCGCCACGGCGGCCTCCTCGGCGAGTTCCTTTATGAGCGTGGCCGCGCCTCTGCCCGAAAGGATGGCTGGAACGGCCTTTACGAGAAACGTCTCGCCCCCGGTCTTTGAGGAGGGGCCGAAGGGCGTTATCTCGAACCCGAGCCTCTCCATATAGGGCATGAGCCGCGCTATCAGGCCGCTTTCCTCAGGGGCCGCCTCAAACCGCTCCGGGAGGAGAAGCATCTGCCCCCTTACGCCGGCCCCGGAAAAATATTCCTTCCTGAGCCTCTCGAACGCTATCCTCTCGGCGGCCCCGTGCTGGTCGATGACGTAAAAATCCGCCCTGCCCTGCGCTATCAGGAACTCGCCCCAGAGCTGGCCGACGGTATCGAGCTCCAGGAACTCCGGATTTCTTATATCCTCCGCGCCTCCGGGCCTGGCCGCTTCCAGCGGCGACCATCCGGCCTCGCGCGACGCCTCCGGCTCGGCCGCAAACGGCGCGTTCCCAACAACGCCCCCGCCGTATTTAGGGCCGCCGACGGGCGCGGCCTGCCCGGCCTGCGAAAGTCCGCGGGCAAGGGCGCCTTTTACGGCGGCTTTCATTATATCATAGATGAACCCGGTATTTTTAAATCTTACCTCGGTCTTGGCCGGGTGTATGTTTACGTCGACGTCCTCCGGAGATATGAGGATATTGAGAATGGCGAAAGGGTATCTGCCTGCCGGCACAAGCGTCCCGTAGCCGTCGATTATGGCCCTGTTCACCCCCTTGTCGCGTATCCACCTGCCGTTTACGTAGATGAAAAGCCCTTTGGCCGACGGATAGCTTGTCTCAGGCGCGCCTATATAACCCCTGACAAGGGGCGTGTCCACCTCGATAATCTTTTTCGCGGCCTCAGGGCCGAAGATGTCAGCTATCCTCTGCCTCTGAGACCCCGGCGCGGCATCGAGCGCTCGCATCGAGCCGTGGATGAGCCTGAACCTCCTGTCCGGGTTGATGAGCGCCGCCCTCTTGAAGACGTCCATGACCCTGCCGAACTCGGTCCCGGTCGACCTCAGGAACTTGAGCCTTGCAGGCGTATTGTAGAAAAGGTCCTTTACCTCTATCGAAGTCCCTTCGGGGCATCCGTCATCGGAGACGGCCGGCTCCGCCCCTCCCTCTATCGCGATGGCGGTGCCGGATACGTCGCCCCTCTGCCTCGTTCTCAGAAGCACCCTTGCCACGGCCGAGATGCTCGCAAGCGCCTCGCCCCTGAATCCCATCGTCCGCACGCCGTAAAGGTCTTCCTCTCTCGATACCTTGCTCGTGGCATGGCGGAGAAACGCCATGGCGGCGTCCTCCCTGCTCATGCCCTCGCCGTCGTCGATGACCCTTATGAGCCTCCTGCCCCCTTCGGCCACATGCACGGTAATGGCCGAAGCGCCCGCATCGAGGGCGTTCTCGATGAGCTCCTTTACGGCCGAGGACGGCCGCTCCACGACCTCTCCGGCGGCTATCTTCGACGCGAGAAGGCTGTCGAGCACCTTTATCTTCCGAGCCATTTTCCTTCCGGATTACAGGAATCTCTCAAGGGGGCACGCGCCGCAAAGCGGCCTGCCCGGCCTGCAGAAATCCTTCCCAGTTTTCACGATGAGCGCGTGGTACTCGTTGAACAGGCCGGCGTCGCGCTCGAGGCTCTCCATGAAAAGCGCCTTCACGTCGCCGTAGGGCGCCTTGTCCCCGATAAGGCCGTGGCGCCGCAATATCCTCACGGTGTATGCGTCTACCACGAATTCGGGAAGGGACGCCGCGTAAAGCACGATCGAATCGGCGGTCTCCGGGCCTATCCCGTTTATGGAGAGCAGCTCAGCGCGCAGCTCCGCCCCGGTCTTTTTGCCGAAAAGCCGGTCTATGCTCCCGTTATAGTTGCCGAAGAGGTGGTCGAGGAAGTTCTTGAGGCGGCGCGCCTTGATATTGAAGTACCCGGCCGGCCTGATGCGGCCGGCAAGCTCCTCGGCCTTGAGCCGGTGCATCTTCGCCGGGTTCAGGAGCCCTTCCCTCCGAAGGTTCCTTATCGCCTTTTCGACGTTCGACCACGAGGTGTTCTGTGTCAGTATGGCCCCGGCTATGACCTCGAACCTGGTCTTTCCCGGCCACCAGCCCTGCGGACCCAGCTCGCGCAGCATGGCGTCATGGAAGTCCATGAGCGTCCCGGCGCGGCCGCTCTCCCGCCCGCTATTCATCAGCCTTCCTCGCGCCTTTCGGCGAAAGCCCTTTCAGGGCCTCGACTTCCGTCTTCGTCAAGGGCCTGTATTCGCCGGGCTTGAGATTGGCGAGCCTTATCCCGGCGAACTCTATCCTCTTCAGTTTCGCGACCGGATGCCCGATGGCCTTGCACATCCTTTTCACGAGCCTGTTCCTGCCCTCCGAGACCGTAAGCTCTATCCAGGAATTCTCCAGGGTCTTTCTTATCAGGCGGGCCTTCGCCGGGCCGGTCTTTCCGTCTTCGAGGCGCACACCCTTCTCGATCCTGTCGAGGTCGGACCTGTCCGGCACGTCCCTGACCTTGACGAGATATTTCTTGGGGACGGCGAACTTCGGGTGTATGAGACGATTTGCGAACTCGCCGTCGTTCGTGAGGAGGAGCGCGCCTTCGGCGTCGTAGTCGAGCCTGCCTACCGGAAAGACCCTTGAGCGCGTCTTGACAAGATCGACCACTACGGGCCTGCCGAGCGGATCGGCGACAGAGCTTATGCAGCCTTTGGGCTTATTGAGGAGTACGTATATTTTAGGGCCTTTTGAAGCGATGCTTCTGCCGTCCACCTCGATGACGTCATTGTCCGGATCGGCCTTTATCCCCGGCTGGTCGGCTACCTTCCGGTTCACCCTGACCCTCCCCTCCCGGATCAGTTCCTCCGCTTTCCGTCTTGAGGTTATCCCCGCCCTCGCTATTATTTTCTGAAGCCTCTCCAACTGCCTTCTGGGGGGCATCTTCCTCCTCCGCTTTCTGCATTTCCTTCAGGCTCGGCAGGCAGGACAGGTCGTTCAGGTCGAAGGACTCGAGGAACTCCTTTGTCGTGCCGTAGACCGCCGGCCTTCCAGGCGCGTCTTTCCTGCCGGTTATCTTTATAAGCCTCTTTTCCATGAGGGTCGCGATGACCCCGCCGGAATCGACGCCCCTTACGGATTCAAGCTCGCCCCTCGTGATGGGCTGCTTATAAGCCACTATGGCCAGGCTTTCCATTGCGGCCTTGCTTATCTTCTGAGCGCCGGTCTTGAAGAGCCTCCTCAGCCAGGGCGCGAACTCATGGTTCGTCCGGAAGACGTATCCGCCCGCGACTTCTTCTATGAGGAACCCGCGCCGGCCCGTCCTGTAATCGTCGATAAGCTCGGCAAGCGCGGTCTTTATCGCCTCCCTCTCCTCGCCTTCGAGGACGCCGCATATCCTTTCGAGCGTAATTGCGGCATCGGAGGCGAATATCAGGGATTCTATGACGGGTTTCAGCTCTGCCCTCTCCATGCGTTCCTACTCCGTTATTTTTTCATCCCCGGCCTGCGCGAGGCTGCGCGGGGAATACACCCGTATTATCCCGTCCTCCGTCTGATGCACCTTTATGAGAAGGAGCTTGGCGAGCTCGAGGACGGCCAGGAACGTGACGATTATCTCGCCCCTTACGGCATCCGGCGGGAAAAGCGACGTAAAGACCGCGCTCTTCGCCCCGTTCACGCGCTCCAGAATGAAGTTTATCTTATCCGCTATCCTGAACCTCTCAACGGCAAGCTCGACCCCCCTGTCCTTCGGCGCCCTCTCGAGCACGCCCTTGATCGCCTCCATTAGATCGAATACCGATAGGTTCAGGAGGCCGCTCTCCTCTCCCAGCTCATCGAGCGGCGTCTCCATGCCGCGGATGAAGACGTCCCTTCCGAGAATAAGCCTCTCGCCGAGATCCCTTGCCGCCTCCTTGTACATCCTGTATTCGACGAGCCGCCTTACAAGCTCGTCCCTCGGATCGACCCCCTCGTCTTCCTCGGCCTCCGCCTCCTCGTCGACCGGCAGGAGCATCTTGCTTTTTATATGCACGAGCGTCGCGGCGACCACGAGGAACTCCCCGGCGAAGTCGAGGTTCATCTCCTTCATGAGGTCCACGTATTCGAGATACTGGGCGGTTATGGAGGCTATAGGTATGTCATAGATGTCGACCTCGCTCTTTTTTATGAGATGAAGGAGGAGGTCGAGCGGGCCTTCGAATATGTCGAGCTTGACGTTATAGCTCATGTTTACCGGTTTGTTAGAGGCTAACGGCCCGGGCGCGCGCCCCGGCTTGT
>JAKAIQ010000081.1 GCA_021825035.1 Deltaproteobacteria bacterium
TCGCAATGATGACCACGACCATGGCGGCGAGCTCTCCAATGTTTATCTCAGCCTCTTTTCTTTCCATCATCGCTCCTAAACCATGCCCCTGTTCGAGAGAAAGTATTCGGCGGCGAGAAGCGCCGTCGTGAGAACGATGGCCGTCGCGTAGTAAAACCTCCTTAACGACTTCTTTTGCTTTTCAAGGGTCTTTTCGAATTTGGCTTTCATGAGAGTATCTCCTTGTTTTTTTGGCCGCCTGATCCCTCCGGTCGGCGAAGAGCCTACCCGGCCCTCGCGCGGATATCAAAAACTTCCGTAAGAAAACCGCGCCGCGCGCAGCCGGGAAATCAACGCTGAAAAGATTAAAAAACCAACTGTCTGCGCCGCGTAACAGGGCCTTTCGCGCGTTGCCACGCGCTTCGGGCCAGGGGTTCCCTGCTCTACGGCCTCCATCCTTACGCGCGATTCACCCCCGGCCCATGAGATCTAATGAACATCCCCTCGGCAAGCCGCGGGGCGGTAAAACCTCCGTAACGAAGCCGCGTCAGTTCTCGGCTGTCCGCCCGTACCCGGCAGGCTCGGCCTCAGCCTCTTCCTTGTTGACCTTGCGCGCGTGCGTATAGTAAAGGGCCGTCGCCGTGAATATCGCGCCCCCGACCATGTTGCCGAGCGTTACCGGTATCTGGTTCCATAGCCACCACTGCGAGAACGAGACGTTCGCGCCGAGCATCATGCCGGTCGGTATGACGAACATGTTAACGACCGAGTGCTCGTAGCCGAGCCCGAAGAACGTGATTATCGGGAGCCAGAGCGCGACGATCTTGCCGGTCGTCGTGGTCGAGCTGTAGGGGATTATGGTGCCGAGCGTGACCATCCAGTTGCAGAGCATGGCGCTTACGAAGGCCACGAGAAGCCCGGTCAGGCCCATGTGCCAGTACGAGGTCTTGGCCTCGGCCACGGCTATGAACTTCTGGATGAGGGCCGGGTTGTTGAAGTGCGTCTTGAGCACGGCCGCGAACATCGCGCCGTAAATGACGCTCCCAAGGAGGTTGGCGATGAACACGAGCGTCCAGCTCCGCAGAAGCATCGCGAAGGAGCACTTGCCGTCGAGGTACGCGCTCGGAACGAGCGCGAAGTTGCCGGTAAGCATCTCCATGCCGAGGAGTATTATAAGGGCGAACCCGACCGGAAAGAGTATCGCCCCGACTATGGGCCTGGTCTGTATTTCGGCCAGGAAGGCGAAGCTCGTCGCGTACGCCAGAAGCGCGCCGCAGAGCATCCCCCTTATCATTATGTCCTTGACCGGGAGCCTTGATTTGATCCCCCCGGACTTTATCATGTTCTCGACGACCACGTCGGGCTTCAGGTATGACATATGTCCTCTCCTTTTAATTTCCTTTTCATTGCCTGCACGGTCAGGCCGGCGAACGGGCCGGGCCGTTGCAAGCGCCTGTTTTCAATAAGGCCCCGGTAAGGGGGCCGCTCAAGAGCAGACCCTTCTGAACGCGTTTGCAAGCGCGCCGCCGTTGCCTGAGGCGGGCTTCACGACGAAGCGGTCGAAGTCCAACCTCAGCTTCAACTCCGCAACGCCAAGCAGGCCCGCGGCGCTGTCGGCCTTTTTCGTGCATCCGGCGAGGAGCGCTGCGGCAAGGGCCGCCAAGAGCATCGATGAAAAGAGCTTCCTTTTCATGGCGCTCGATCCTTTCTTTTTTTGGGCCGTCCGGCGCGGCGCACGCACGCGCCTCCGCAAAAACCGGGCGGCGGTCTTCAAACATTTGTACGGGGATGCGGGATCACGGGACCGGGCTTTTCCGTCAGGGAAGAAGGCGGCTCAAAAAGTCCGCGGCGCAGACAGGGCTGCAACTTGCGGGCGCGCCATGGGCAAAGAGCCGGGCGCATGCCCACGCACTGGCGTCAGGCCGCGAAATGCCTTCTCATGCGGAATAGCCGGTCATAATCCCGGGGTGTGTCAGGCGATGGGAGGGGAAAGTCCTGAATGATCCTGTTTGTAGCCGCTACGCGCCTTGGGAGCTGCCTCCTCGGCTGCATAGGTAAGACGGGCTTCCGGCGGGTCTGCGAGGTCTTCGGCTATGCCCGTGTGTTCCGGGTCGTCCGCGACGTCAAAGCCGCTTTGCGCGAGCACCCTCGGAATGGCCCTCGGAAGCACCAGGCGTGACTTCGTGTTCTCGAACCTGGACTGCGCGACTTCGCGCCTCTTCCGGAAAAGGAAATTCGTCTTGCCGACGCCGCCGTCGTGGCGATGGATGTTCGACAGAAGGAGATCGACAACGAAAAGCCTGTAGCTCTCTCGCACGCCCTTCTGCGCCTGAGCGCTAAGGTCGCTGCCGGTCTGCCTCGACGCATACTCGAGAGGCGAAACGGCGAAGACCGCATAATAGACGGCGAACATTATGCTTAGGATTATGCGCCTTTTCCTCGTCATGGCGCAATCGTAGCAGTAAAGGTGATTTTTGTCAACACGTTTATGGCCATGAGGCCTCGCAGGACAGGCCGGGCAACGACTGAAAAAAACGCGTTTCCTCGCAAAAAAACAGCCTCGGAAGCCGCCTTTCCCGCGCAGAGGCCGGAAACCGGGGCTGGATTTTAATCCTGCCGTAATCCATCTTTAATCATTCCGTCGCAGGCGGCGGTATAATGAAAACAGAGAGAGATGGAGATAAGGCCTCTGAGGAGGTGGGATATATGTACAAAGACTTTGAGGTTGAGAAAAAACACATTAAAAGGGCGTATGTTACGGTTGCGGTAGTGATTACGGCCGCCATGCTCTTTGGGGCGTTTGTGCTCTGAGATATTCGGCTCCGGCCATTAACCGCGCGGTAAACAAAAAAGGGGACTCCGGAAAATAAGGGGGGCAAAAACCGGAAAGTCCCTTTTTTTGCGCCCTCCGCGGCCCGAAGGCGGCCTGCGCGGAAGGCGGGTTGAACAAGCGGAGCGATCCGTGGTATGCTTTCAGTCATATCATCGTCAGGATGGCCCTGAAGAAGATGCTTCACGGAAAAAAGATAGCTGTGGTTCTGCCCGCTTACAGGGCGGAAAAGACGCTCGTCATGACCTATGACGAGATACCCCTTGACGTCGTGGACGAAGTGGTCCTCGTGGACGACTGCAGCTCGGACGCCACGGCCGAGGTGGGCAGAAAAATAGGCATAAAGAACATCGTCGTCCATCCGAGGAACAGGGGCTACGGCGGGAACCAGAAGACCTGCTACAGGGAGGCGTTGCGGCTCGGGGCCGACATAGTCGTGATGGTGCACCCGGACTACCAGTACACCCCAAGGCTCATAACGGCCATGGCCTCGATGGTCGCCTCGACCGAGTACGACGTCGTTCTCGGCTCCCGCATACTCGGAACCGGGACGCTGCGGGGCGGGATGCCGCTCTACAAGTATATCTCTAACAGGCTCCTCACGCTCGCCGAGAACGTGCTTCTCGGCGAAAAAGTCTCGGAGTACCATACCGGTTACAGGGCCTTCAGCAGAAGGGTCCTCGAGACGCTCCCCCTCGAAGAGAACTCCGACGATTTCGTCTTCGACAACCAGATGCTCGCCCAGGCGGTCTATCTCGGCTTCAGGATAGGCGAGATAAGCTGCCCGACCCGGTACTTCGCCGAGGCCTCCTCCATAAACTTCAAAAGAAGCGTGGTCTACGGCATAGGGGTGCTCTCCACCGCCGTACGCTTCAGGCTCCAGAAGATGGGCCTCAAAAAATACCCGATATTCGACAGGTTCGGCAGAAGGCTCTCTGATTGAAAATGCGTCGTGAGCGCATTCCCCGCTGCTTGCAGCGGAGAGCTTCAATCTTCACTTCAGGCGACGCGCGGGCCGAAGCGTGCGGCAGCGCGCAAAAGACCCTGCCGGAAGGGAGTCGAAGCAAGTGTGTTCATTACGGAACCGCAGGCGGGTTAAGGTTCGCAGCCCTAACTCATGGATTCGCATGCCTGAAGAAATCGGCAGATTGATGCGGCTTTTTCTCCGGCACGAAATATCGGGTTCAGGGTATAACCCTGAACCCGCAAAAATTTCACCCCTGGCCCATGAGATTTATAAAAACCCGGCGTACCGTATGGCAAGGCCTTTTGCGCGCCCCCTTATCAACCCGGCGCGGGCGGCAAAGGGTTTCGCTCAGCCGCGTTCCCCCTCCCCGCACGGCTTGCTCTCCGCGAGTGCGGCAAGCCTTTCCTCCATGGCCTTGAGTTCGTCCTTCAGCGCCTCTATGCGTTCCTTGATGGCGTCCCTTTCGTAATCGGCGCCCTCCTTCCGATGATACTGATACTGCGGCCGGCAGTGGCCGTGATGGCAACACGGGCAGCAAGACGGACAGCAACGCGGGCAATGCGGCGCATAATGCGGCATATGACAATGACAATGGTGCATAACAGGCCTCCTTTCAGGAAAACGTCGTTTTGATTTCTTTCGGGTCAACCCCGCTTGATCGCATGGCGGCTCCCTCATGTAAAAGCATAGACCGCCTGAGGGCTTTGTCAAGCCGCGCGCATGCACTCTCAATCCTCCTCGCTCGCCGCTTGAGTTACGCTCGCAAAGCTACGGCTCGCGGCTTTCTGCCCCGGCTCGCCCGCCCTGCCTCCATCCTGACGCGCATTTAACCCCTAACCCATGGGATTTAATGAGCGTCTCACCGGCAAGCGGCCCGAAGACCGGGATGACGCCGGTTACCGGACGTTTTTTAATGCTTTTGGTGTTATAATTAAATATGGAGGTGAGTTATATGAGGCGTAATGTTGGAGGCATAGACAGGGCCGCGCGCATCGGCTTCGGGATCGCGTTGCTGGTTCTCTCGTATACCGGCGTATTTCCGGCGATGATACCGATGGTCGTCGGGTATGTTGTCGGGATAATCCTTCTTGCGACGAGCGCCATCGGATATTGCCCGGTCAACCAGTTGATCGGCTTCAACAGTTGCAGGACGAGCGGGTTCGTGCCGGAGGAGTCCGAAAAGAAGAGTGGAGAGAAGAAGGCTGCGTAGGGTGTCGATAGAGGGGAATGCCACTGGCTTGCCCCGGTTAAGGCGGGAAGGGGTTGTGGTGGCGGTTACGTGACCCTGAGAAAACAGCGGGTGATAAGCCCGCTATTTTTTTATTTCGTTTTCGAGGCTTCCGGATGCAAGGAAACAACCCTCACCTCTCGCGACGCGTTTTCAGCGCATGACCGCCGGCTCTTCAGGGGCCGCGCTTGAGGATGGAGGGAGTAGCGTGATGGCTATCCGCCTGTTGCGCGAACGGCCCTCCGGCGTAGAGTTCGAGGCGAGCGGCCTCTCGTCCGCGTATCCGGCGGCTGACATGAGCGTCGGGCTCACGCCCGCCTCGTCCGAAAGAAACCTTGCCACGCTCGCCGCCCTCGCGGCGGAGAGGTGCCAGTTAGAGGGGACGCGCTTGCCGTTGTTGTCGCCGGGAGGGGTGTTGTCCGTGTGGCCTTCGACCCTTATGTCCTTGTCGGACACCCCCTTGAGAACCGCTCCTATCTTTCGCAGCAGGCCGAACCCTTCGGGCTTTATCTCCGTGCCCCCGCGGTCGAAAATAAGGTCCTCGGATATGATGACCGAGAGCCTCCTCGAAGCCCAGATTATCTCCACCCCTCCGCTGCCTATTTCGTCCTTCAGCCCGGCCGAGAGGCTGGCGTAGACGGGCTTGAGGTCTTCCACGGCCTTTTCCCTGCCGGCCCTGACCTTATCGGCGTTCTGCCTGAGCGCCTCGATCTCGCGCTCGAGCGCCTCTTTCTCGCCGGTCCGGCTCGCAAGCTCGGCCCTCGCCGCAGAAAGCTCGTCAGAGGCGGCGCTGTTCAGGTCGGCGAGCCGCGCCCTGTCGCTCTCGCACTGGGCGGCCTGCCTGTCGCCATCGGCCTTAAGCGAGACGAGATCGGCGGAGAGCGTCTTGTTTTTCGCGGCCTCGGCGTCGAGCTTCTTTTCCGTCTCCTTGAGCTCAGCCTTGCGGGCGTCCAGCTCGCCCATGGCGTCTTTATACGCCTTCGCGCTCACGCACCCGGCAAGAATAAGCGGTATGCAAAACAGGATTAGCTTTTTCATGCATCCTCCATAAACCGGGCCAATGGGTCGGCAGCCATAGATTATAATACGGCGCGCCGGAAAAGGCAAATGGCCGCGCCTTGGGCGGCCGTTCTCGCGGGGTGACGAAGATTTCGGGGCAAACCGCCGGGGGAACGTGCTATAATCCCGCCGATACCATCACAGCGGAGGTTTCTCCCATGAAGCCATGGAGCGTGGCCGTGCTTGCGGCCTTTCTGTTAGTTCTGACCTCGTGCATCTACGAGGCGCGGCTCGTCGATCCCGACACAAGGGCCGCGGCGCGCGGCAGCTACAACACGTGGACGAGGACCATCTCGGTCGAGCTGCCCGACGGCGAGACTTTCGAGGGCAAATACGTCCCCCTCGACCCAGACGACCTCGGCGAGAAGAGCGGCTCGCTTTTTCACCGCGTGGACATATCGACGTATCTCGACGCGACCGGCCAGGAGAACGGATGGAATGACTATCGCGCCGTGCTAAAGGGCAGCCGCGGCTCAACGATGGAGGTCATCTTCAGGTACAACGGCCCCATGAACAGCGGCGACGGGGAGGCGCGCACTGGCAAGGGAAAGGACTACAGGCTGCTGATGTGAGGGCCTGAGCGCGGGGCCTTGCCCGCGACCCGCGTTTTTCCCCGACGGGCGACGCCCCGGCGCGGCTCAGAACCCGGAGCCGGGCAGGTTCTTCCGGGTCGGGAACTTGAACGACATTACGCCCACGTCGGCCACGCGCCGGATCGTGAAGTCGAGCGAGTCGGCGGAAGAGGCGTTGGCCTCGCCGAACCTTACCAGGGCCTTCAAGTGGTGCATCCCGTTGACGCCCTCGTCCGTGACCTCCTTCGGGATGAATGTCCCGCCGAGATCGTCGTAGAGTATGACCACGTCGTCGAACCTGCGCGGCCGAGGTCTGCGGAGAAAGAATCAACGGTGACCTCGAATACCGGCCTCCACTCGTTAGGGTTCTTGTATGCGACCTTCACGGTGACGTGGTTGGCGGTCTGCTCCTTCGTCAGCGCCGGGGCCTGACGGGCGGCCCTCACGGCCTCTTCGGCGCGAACGAACGGCGCTGCCGCGACAAGGAGCGCGGCCAGGGCGATAACCTTCACCTTCATGATGAACAAAAGCCTCCCCCTGGTTGACGGGCTTGGTTCCGCAGGCTCCGTGATGAAGCCGTTTACCATGGGATATTACTGCGTTCCATGGGAAATGACGACGTTATTTCGATTTTTCAGGGTTGATTCCCCGGTTGCCTGTCACGGGGAGGTTCATTCCATGGCAGGGGCCGTCCCCCCCCTTGCGCCGCCTGCCCTGAGACGCCCTCGAAGGGCCGGGGTTGCCGCTACACGGAGCCATGCGGCGGGAGCTTGACGATGGAGAGCCAGAACTCGTCTATGACGCTAACTATCTTCATGAACTGGTCGAGATCGACCGGCTTCGTAACGTAGGCGTTGACGAACATGTCGTAGGCCGAGTGAACGTCACTCTCGTCCGAGGAGGTGGTCAGCACCACGACCGGTATGCGCCTGAGGCGGGGGTCGGACTTTATCTCCCTCAACACCTCCCTGCCGTCCTTTTTGGGGAGATTGAGGTCGAGAAGCACGAGATCCGGGGTCGGGGCCGAGGCGAAGTCTCCGGAGTGCCTCAGGAATCGCATGGCCTCCTCGCCGTCCCTTGCGACGTGAATATTACTGAGTATCTTGGCGTCCTTGAAGGCCTCCATCGTAAGACGCACGTCGGCGGGGTTGTCCTCGACCAGCAGTATTTCGAATATCCGGTTCATCCGTTTCGAGTATAGCCCGGAAACGACGCGCGTCAACACGCGCCAGGGGCGCGAGAGGCGGAAAAAAGTTTTTTTCGCACGAAATTGCGCCGCATTGACAAAGCCTCGATGAAATAATACATTTGACGATGACGCAAAAATAACCCTGTTAAGGAGAAGAGCCGATGCTTTACGATCGTTTTTCGACAAAGGCCTTCCTGGGCCTGGTTTTTTCAGTCCTGTTCCTTCTGTCCGCGGGCTGCACCGGGCCGATAGCGTTCAAGTACGAACCGACGCTGCAGCCGCCCGTTAATAAGGCCGAGGGCAGGCCGACCGTCATAGTCGGGCGATTCGTTGACGCGAGAACCTCCGTTTACAAAGACCCGAAGACGATAGGGAAGATAACGTCGCTCGTCATCGGGCTCAACAGCCGCGACGTGACCCTTTCCGAAAAACCGGCTGTCGCGGCGCGGGACGCCTTCATAAAAGAGCTCGAGAACGCCGGCTTCGTCGTGCTTTCAGGCGACCGCTCCATCACCAACTCGGATTACGTGCTCGACGGCGTGGTCAAGGACTTCAGGCTCGACGTCGGGCCGAGGGACGATCTCGCGATATCCATAATGACCAAGCTCACAGAAAAGCCGTCCGGGAGCGTGGTCTGGACTGACACGGTCTCGGAAAAGAGGAACGACTACATCGGCGAATGGGGCGAGACCAGGGGCCATATCTCCAAGTACGTCTCCAACGCGCTCGCGAAGGTAGCCAGGCAATCGATCGACGGCATGATAAAGAGCATATCCACGCCCGCGAGCGCGGGGGCCCCCGCGAGCGCGGCGGCGCCGGCAAGCGCGGCAGCCCCGGCGAACGTGGCAGCTCCGGCGAACGTGGCGCCG
>JAKAIQ010000082.1 GCA_021825035.1 Deltaproteobacteria bacterium
CGCTCTCGTCAACCTGACCGAAAAAGAGTTTACCGACTGGAAGAAAGAAGAGCTGAAGGCCGATTTTATCGTGCATAAGGGCCGGTACTGGCGGCGGTCCCGCCTCGGCTTTTGCGTCCCCATTCACCCGCTGGCCCGTTTAAACGCGTACGAGGCCACGAAACCTACCCTGCTATCCCTCGGCTTCCGGGCGGCCCTGTCCGACGACGCCCGAAGCCTTGCGAACTCGCATATGTCGCATTTCATCCTGTCCGACCTCGCAGGCTACAATATCGATACCCTTCCGGGCAAGCGGAGGACCAAGCTCAGGAAATGCCAGAAGTCCGCCAGGATTGTGCGGATGAAGGGCCTGGCCGTCCCGCGCGAGCAGATATACGAGGTAATAGTCTCCGCAGCCGCGAGGACGAACTACTGGCCGCCCTCAAAGGAAAACTACCTGAGCAAGATAGAAAGGCATTTCAGCGACGAGAGGAGATACATACTGGTCGCTCTCGTCGAGGACAAGGTCGCCGGATTCCTCGAAGGCATCGCCATCGGCGGGACCGCATACAGCCAGTACCTCTTTGTCGCGACCGAATATCTATCGACGGAGATAGGCACGGGCCTGGTCTTCGAGTTTTCGCAGGTCTGCCGCCGCGCCGATGGTATTAAGGAAATCACTTACGGCTCCGTCGAGCCCGACGACGAGCAGATTAATACGTTCAAAAAAGAGATGGGTTTCCCGGTAGTCAAGGTGCCCATAATCCTGAAGATAAATTCACTGCTCGAAAAATTTCTCCGATGGAGGGACCCCCGCAATTACTTCAGGGTGACCGGTGTCGGGAACCATCGCCCGATGGAAACTTCATAATCCGATGGCGGAAGGTGAAACACTCGAAATCGGGGGATCGGCCCTCGTCCCGTTGAGCGAACGGGAGTTTGCCGCCTGGCAGAAGGAGCGCGGCATCCAGGTGGATTGCCACAGGGGGCGGTACTGGCAGAATACCGGCTACGGGTATTATCAGCCCATCCACCTGATGGCCCGCCTGAAGCCGGAGGAGGCAACCCGCCCCTCCGTGCTCTCGTGGGGGTTTCGCGCGTCCCTGTCGGACGAGGCGCGGGACATCGCCAACGGGTCCGTGCCGGTTTATCTCCTGTCGGACCTCGCCGGATACGACATCCGGTCCCTGCCCCCGAAGCGCCGGTCCGACCTGCGCAAATGCCAGAAGCTCGTCCGGCTTGTCCGACTGAAAGGGATGGCGGTGTCCGGCGAGGAGATATTCGCCGCAGCCGTATCCTCGGCAAAGAGGACGGGCTACTGGAGCCCGCCGCCGATTCAGGAATTTCTTTCAAAGATAGAGCGCGACTTCGGCGACGAGAGGCGGTACGTCATCGCCGGGCTCGTGGACGGGAAGCTTGCGGGATACATCGAAGGCGTCGCCGTGGATGGCACGGCCTATGTGCAGTCCGTCATCATAGCGACAGAGTACCTGCCGACATCGGTCGGCACCGGCCTGATATTCGAGTTTGCGCAGGCCTGCCGCAGGACGGAGGGCGTCCGGGAGATAGTCTACGGCCTTTTCACGCCCGAGGACGAGAGGCTGACGGCCTTCAAGACGGGCATGGGGTTCCCTGTGGTAAAGGTTCCGGCAAGGGTGTCGGTGAACCCGCTATTGGCGAGTTTTATCAAACGGAGGTATCCGGCGAAGTATTATCGGATGACGGGGATAGGGGTTAGCTTTATGAACGGATAACGCACGGCTACCATTACGAAAAAGAGCCGGCTTTTGGTGATCCCTACGGGACTCGAACCCTTATCAGGTCGGTTTTGTCGAATCTCTAAAAATCAGGCAAATATTAACACTTATAAATAGTTACGTCCGATTTTCTATCCGGTTTCAGTCCGATAAAGTGCGTTAAAATACGGCCAAATGCGGCCTGTATTGCGAAAGTTTTGCGAAAGTCTTGAATGCCTTTTATATTGAAGCTTAACGAGTAAAATTAAAAAATTGGGAAGCGAGCCATTCAAGAGATCCAGGTGAATTCTTCCACGCGCCTAAATTAAAATGTGCATATCCTATAGCTTCATTGACGTCGCCAGGGCTATAATACTCCGGCATGGTTTTGGGAATTTTTCGCATTTCAAGCAAATAGATCGGAATGTATTTATTGCGTTTTAAACCTTCCACTATGGATTTATCGGCTTCAGGAGAACTGCCCTTACTACGAAAATCAATTAACGCCCTTGAGTATGCCCAAGCCGCCGAGCTATCATCTTCATATTTTTTGTAAAGGGCTTCCGCTTCCTTGTCTCGACCCATTATAATAAGGCATGGCATCAGAAGTTCCCGAATGCCCTGATTATCATTCGGGTTGAGTCTTAACATGTCTTTATAATGTCCTGCCGCTTCGCTTATTTTACCAGCATCTCTGAGGCAATTAGCGACTCCTAACCGTGCTCGCATATAGGGCCTAGTTTCTAATATTCCCCAGAAATAGCCTGCTTCCTCCTTGAACATTTTCTTGCCAATGGCCCGCTCGCCTGCTTCCATTCCGGTTTTATATAATTCAAATGCTTCATCAGGAGATTTAGCGGCATCCAAAGCCAAAAGAACGTAGGCGTCGGCACAGTCAGGAGAAATCTTCAGGGCTTTTCTGGCTAGAGAAATACGACTCCGTTTGTTGGGTGTATCCCAAGCGTCCCACATTATTTCTTGAGCTTGATTGAGAGCTTCATTATTAAAGGTCATTTTTACCCCTTCATTGCTTCTTCTCTGACTTTATTAAGAAATTTAGTAATCCTATATTAACCAATGCCAAGGGGTCAAGACAAAAGTTTTTAAGAAAATAATCTACCCTGCGATTCTTTCAACTGGATTCCTCCCATCCACCGTTTCGATAGCATCCCCCTCTCCACCTCTCCCCTCGGTCTTGCGTATCTTTCCCGTGTCAGGGTAATAATTTTCTTTCTAAATTGTGCCTCGCTATGCATGGGCGGCAAAGTAACCGCACTGAACGGCTTCGACGAAATCCCATCTATCATCAGCTTCAGGTAGATATTGTGGTTCGGCAGGTTGACCAGATCTGCTTCTTCAAAAACCGGATGAAACTCCCTGGATAGATACTTGGCGTCTTCGGCTCCAACCCTGAAAGAGATTATAGTCCCGACGTTTCCAAAGACAGCCGCTCTCATCTTGTCCTCAAGCTGTTCGATATATTGATGCGCAAGAGTGACATTGAGGCCGTACTTCCTCGCTTCGGACAGAATGTCGGCGAATGATAGCGTGAGGAAATTATGGAACTCGTCCACGAATAGATAAAATGGCCTCCTGTTCTCTTCCGATATATCCGCCCGGCTTAAGGCGGCAAGCTGAATTTTGGTCACCAGCATGGCTCCCAAGAGCGCGGTATTGTCCTCCCCTATTTTCCCTTTGGCCAAGTTGACGATCAATATCTTTCCATGGTCTATCACCTGTCTCAAGTCGAACGTATTTTCTCTCTGCCCCACAATATTTCTTAAGGGCGCGCTCGTTAAGAACTGCCCCACCTTGTTTAATATCGGTGACACAGCCTCGGATCTCAGCCAGGCTGAATACTTTTCAAATTCATTGAACCAGAAATCCCTGACGTGTTGGTTTCGGACGTGCTTCAGGACTTCGGCTCGAAACTCTTTGTCCGTAAGAAGCCGCGGCAGGTCCAACAAGCTGCTATTTGGATATTCGAGAAGCGTCAGGATCGAGTGGCGCAATATATGCTCAAGCCTCGGCCCCCAGAACTCCGGCCAGATTTTTTTGAAGACGGAGATAAGGCCAGAGACCACCAGATGGTAGCTTTCGGGATTAACCTTATCCAACGGGTTGAAAGCGATCGGGTACTCCGTATCGGCTGGATTGAAATATATGACATCCTGGATGCGGCTCTCAGGTATGAAATTTAAAACCTCCTCGGCCAGGTCTCCATGCGGGTCGATGATGGCGAAGCCGTTACCTTGCAGAATGTCCGAGAGAAGCATGTTTTTAATGAGAGTGGACTTTCCTGTCCCGGTCTTCCCGATTATGTAAATATGCCCGCTCCTGTCTTTTTGTTTTATACCAAACACTGCGCTCTTCCCTCTCCAATCGGCTATGGCAAACGGAGTTATAGGGTTGTCTTTTTGTTCATTCATTTTTCAATCATAACCCCGAAGCTTTGAGGTCATAAGGTGTGTGAAATTGACTCACGCGCAAATTGTCCCCCGTTGTTTCGGGGAGCGCAAAGAATAGACTGAAGTCAATAGTTCATTAACAAGGAGGAACTGAAAATGGAACTTAAGTTTTTGAGCGCGCGGGAGGCGTCCGGCAAAGCCGTGACCACTCCCACCAAGGTCTCGCGCCTTATGGCCGAAGAAGCCCGGATAGACCGCGAATGTTTCTGGGTATTGCATCTCAATACCAGCCACAGGGTTATCGAAAAAGAGCTGGTGTCTGTCGGCACCGTTGAAAACTGCCTGGTCCATGCCAGGGAGATTTTCAAGAAAGTCATCGTGAACGGGGCATATGGAATTATTACCGTCCACAACCATCCGGGCGGGACTGCCCAACCTTCCAAGGACGATAAAATCGTCTGGAAGTACCTGGACCGCTCGGGAAAGCTTTTGGGCATCGAGGTGCTGGACCACATGATTATCACTCCCAACGACGGGTATTACTCAAGATTTGAGGCAACGAGCATATAACAAGGAGGTAAGAAGATGGACAAGCAAGGCAGGTATTTGAAAGTCAAGACGCGAGATGGAAGAGTGCTACTCAGCCTTTTTCTCAACCTCGGCCAAGGCATCGTCCTGGAAGGCCAGCTTGATGACAGGAAGGCAAAGCAGGAAGCGCCTAAGAACGGCGGAAACGGAAATGGCGGGAATGGCCATGCGGCTAATAACGGCGAATCCATGACCTATCCCCAGAAGAGGTTTCTCTGGAGGATCCTTGCTCAACAGGGCGTCGAGGGAAACAAAGTTCAGGAGCATCTGCTCAAGCTCTTTCAGGCAGATTCCTTGAACGACGTGACCAAAATTGAAGCGAGCCGCATGATAGAACGCCTGCTCAAGGAAACGGAAGGAGGTGAGAACGGTGGAATACCTTTCTAGCAGCCGGATCAACCTGTATCTCAATTGCAGCCTGAAGTATAAGTTCAATTACATCGACAAGCTCCCGAAGCCTTTTAAATCCTCGGCACTGATTTTTGGTAGTGCCATCCATTCGGCCATATCATGGCTACACAAGGAGGAGATGAACGGAAACGGGGTTACGTTGGAGAAGCTATACAAAATCTTCGACGCGGACTGGTATGTACAAAAGTACGACGATGAGATCCGCTTCAAGGACGGCGAAATGGAGATGAACCTTTTATCCCAGGGCAGGCAGATCCTCGACCTGTATTTCAACAGCCCGATAAAGGAGGTTAAAGGAAGCGAGGTGCCGTTCACGGTTCCGTTAAAGGATCCTGCCAACGGGAAGCATCTTGGACTGAACCTTGAAGGTTTCTTCGATCTCATTGAAGAGGGCGACACCATAGTCGAGTTCAAGACCTCGGCCCAGACCATGTATCAGGGAGATGTGGACAACCACCTCCAACTTTCGGCTTACAGCTATGCCTATGAGAGGCTTTATGGCAGGCCTCCCAAGCTACTGAAGATTATAAACTTCACAAAGCATAAGAAGCCGAAGATGCTTGTGTTTGAGACATGGCGGGACGAAGCCGACCATAAGAGGTTCTTCAGCCTTGCCAGCCAGGTGCTGGAAGGGATAAAGAATCAGGTTTTCTTTCCCCGGCAGAATTTCATGTGCAGGGATTGCGAGTACGCGGGTCCGTGTCGGGACTGGGGAAGAAATTAAATGCAATTTAAGGGAAGTAGAAATCTACTTCCCTGTTTATTTAAAAGTAAAACCCAAAACTGATTTACTTTCGTATTCTTTTTGCTTAAAATAATCTCAATTATACGCTCCCTTAAGTTACATCCTATGTCCACCTCTAAATCAAAAATTTCAGAATTAGCTGCCGACTTAGCCAATTATAATCCTTTTATAACTATTTCACGCGTTGCAGGCTTACTTACAGTTCCAAAATTTCAAGCCAATTTTATTCGACTTGAAGCTTTAGTACATTTGGCAGTGGCATATTGTGCCGGCAATAAGAAACCAGATTATAATGATCTGGAAAAATGGTTAAATCATTATTTGGGCGAAACTAATTTTGCATTAATGGAAGATCCCGTTGAGGATGTTTTTTTGACCAACATTGAGACATCTGATGGAAATCGCCGGATTTTTGAAGGTGGATGGGAATCAAGCGATTACTCCCTTCAGATAATGATAGAGACCCTCTTAACATTTCTCTATCGAAAAGAAAATGCCTCGTTAATCAAAGCCATTTATGCCTTGATTCGATTAAGTGACTGTGTGGCTGATAGATTAGGTCTTGAAAGATGGCATGCCGAATCATCCACTGATAAAGATTTTTTGCCCGTGACGCATTCTCTCAATATAAAGGCGAGAGAAAGAGCCGTGGCTTTTTCCCTTCAGGATCTCGAAAAAATAGGTGTTACAAGAGAAACAATCGCTCCATTTATAATGGGCGATGATTATAAGAGAAGACTTGTTTCGGAGGCAATAGAAGATTCTTCTCTTCATAGGTATCCGCTCGTTGAAATTAATAACTCCATCATCTTAGCCTTGCCGCAGTCAGTGAGCCCCGCAATTCGGCAATTTGTCTTATCCATCTTACGAGAGGCGGGTCATTTATCAGCTTTTTCGGACGCTTTAACAGCAAGACAAGCCAAGCAATTAGAAAAGGATGCTTTATCAGAAATAAAAAAAGATTCGGAATCACTGCAACTACCTTCGCCGCATGAAAAACCACTGCCCCCTCCGTTTCACAGTTGGCTGCTTCGTTACGATTTAAATAAATATATTCATATTGTCTTATTGCATGACAATCTCGATTGGCTAGAAGAAGAAGGATTTTCTAGCATATTAGAATATCCTGAAGTATTGCGAAAAGGTTTAGAAAAATATCTTAATGAAGTAGCCATTTTTTGCAAAAGTAAATCAGATTATGCGGATGGAATGACCTTGGTAGTCATGGGTGGACTTGGCCGAGGTTTTTCTTTTCATTTTGACTCATGGCCCAACGACTGGGGATTTGCAGACATCCGTCTTTCAGATCTTCTTGTATTAGCTAAAGGGGTTGACCAGCCCATAAAGGAATACTTTAAAAGCATCGCTCAAAAAAGATGGGCCGAGAAGGAGGGAGTAGAATTTCATAGTTCAGATGGCAGCTTTAACTTTTATTGCTATTGGAAGCGGACAAATTTCCAGCTTATTCCCAGAGATGTGCCCGTCGCTAACGGAACTATGATTTCAATGCTCAGCGACTTTATGTTGCCAATACGTCAGGAGATACGTCAACAGGTAGATCGGCATCTTTTGAAAACAATTTCAGGAAGACTTGAGCGTGTTGTACGGCATGGTCAGGATGCCTATTTTGAATCGATGAAGAACCGACCTATTTACGTTAGCATCACAAGAATACGTATTGGAATATTAGCCGGGGTTGTGGAAACGTCGAGAGGATCATCCTGGCTTGTTATAAAACCAAGCAATAGGGATGAAGATGAACCCATAAGACATTTTTTATATGAAATCTGGACTGGTTTTCTTAGTCTATATGAAAACCTGCTAATAGAAATAGAAGCAAAATTCCCATCATTATTAAACGACCCTATAGAAGTTCGGTTAAATTTCGGCGATGTGATATTCCCCAAGGAATATTCAAAAAATGGAGAGGATGAAAATTTTATCGACTCCCAGATATTAATTAATCATAACCTTCATTTGGCTGTAATTAAGCTGCCAGAAAAATTATTTTTAAAATTTCAGCAGCCCGAAAATGTGGGCGAGAAATTTATATTACGAGCAATTGCACAGGCAGTTTTAAGTTTATATAGAGGAGTTACGGTTGATAAAGATGACCCTATTATCGAAGAGATATTATGTAAAATAATGAACAATAGTGGCATGCGCATTATCCACCTATTCCAAGCAAATTCTGCCATGGATTTAGTGATGATGCGTCAGGAAAACAAGCATTTTCTTCTTTCTCACGAGGATTTTGTTTTTTCAAAACTTAAATTAGCAGAAGGATGCATTGAAGATAATATTACCGAGTTGCATTCAAAGGAAAAGTGCAATGTTTTTCTCAACAAATTAGCCGAAAAAATATGGCGGCAGTTGCGTGAGTTGCTTCATCAATTTGATAGAGGCTCTGTCATTGGGCATTCCCTATCTGTTCATGAGTCGGTTATTCAAGACCGTGAACATTGGAGACGAACAGCCCAAGCGGTAATAGCCCTGCACTCTTCCATGGATGATGTTTACTCTGTCGCTTTGAAAAGAGAAAGTGACCGTAACCATGTAGCCCTGTCAGCACGGACTATTATTGAAATGGCTATATGCGAATGCCCGGCTTCTGGCGGTCGATTATTATCTCAATGGGATCTAGATATGCTGTTGGCGAAGGCTGCATTGCTTTTTGAGGTTGCTGGCGATTCTGACGC
>JAKAIQ010000083.1 GCA_021825035.1 Deltaproteobacteria bacterium
TGTGCGAAAACTCTCGAGGGGGGTCTTGCCTGCGAGCAAGACCCCTCCCTCTCCATCGCAGGATCAGGCGTAACATTACCCGGAGCGATATGCCGTGGAAATAAACCTTCAATGCAGAAGATGCGGTTGCACCTTCACCCGCAAATTCGGCGACATGCCCCACGGCAAGGTCGTGAGGTGCCCCTTTTGTTCAAACGCCTCCATAAACATCGCGGAAGGCCCGAGGTTCGAAGACTTCGGCCTTGAACTCAAAGAACCCCGTTTCAAAAACAGCTTGAAAAATTTCAGGTAAACGGGCGCCTTTCCGATCCAGTCCGCCGGAAGATCGCTTGCCGCAGGCCTCGCGCTTTTCAGCAAACGCTTCTTAAAAATCCAAAATCCCTTGACGACTCGGCGCTCTTCATATATCTTTGACTCATGAAGAATCTCGCAGCCATCGTCCTTGCCGCCGGCAGGGGCACAAGGATGAAATCCCGCATACCAAAGGTCCTCCATCCGATATCCGGCCACCCGATGATTCATTACCCCTTAAGAGCGCTAAAGGGCCTCAAGACCGGAAAGATCGTGGTCGTGACCGGCTACGGGGCGGACGCCGTGGAGGAGTCTCTTTCAGGCTTCAAGGGCCTCACGTTCGCAAGACAGGCCGAGCAGAAAGGCACCGCGCACGCGGTCATGTGCGCGGCCATGGAGCTTGAGGGCCACGCCGGGGACGTCCTCATACTCTCCGGTGACGTCCCGCTTATAACCCCTCAGACGGTAAAAGCCCTTCTCAAGATCCACAGGAAGGGCGGCGCCAATCCGGTATCTTTCATAAGCGCGTTCGTAAGCGACCCCGTGGGATACGGCAGAGTCATAAGGGACGCTGGCGGGAAGGTCGCCGGGATAATCGAGGAAAAGGACTGCACCGCGCTTCAGAAAAGGATAAAAGAGGTCAACGCCGGAGTGTATCTCGTAAACGCCGATTTCCTGAGGAAGAACATAGGCGGGATATCGGCAAGAAACGCTCAGAGGGAATACTACCTGCCGGATCTCGTGAGGATGGCCGTTGAAAAAGGCGGGCGCGTCCCCGCGCTCACCCACTGCGACCCGTCCGAGGTCATGGGCATAAACAACAGGGTAGAGCTCGCGGCGGCGAACTCCATCATGCGGGAAAGGGTTTCAAGAGAGCTTATGCTCGCCGGGGTAAGCATAATCGACCCTGTCGCCACTTACATCGACTTCGGGGCGCGCATCGGCGCCGATACGGTCATCTATCCCGGCGCGCACATAGACGGCAGGACAAGGATCGGGGCCGACTGCGTAATAGAAGAGGGCGTGAGGATAGAGGATTCCTTCATCGGAGACAACACGAGAGTGAAAAGTTATTCTATAATAGAATCCACGTCCCTCGGAAAGCACGTTACGGTCGGGCCGTTCGCAAGGCTCAGGCCCGGCAACGTCATAAAGGACAGAGCGCGCATCGGCAACTTCGTCGAGCTCAAGAAATCCGTCATAGGCGCAGGAACCAAAGCCAACCACCTTTCGTATATCGGGGACTCGGTCATAGGAGACAACGTCAATATAGGGGCCGGAACCATCACATGCAACTACGACGGCGTCCGGAAACACCGTACGATCATAGAAGACAACGCCTTCATCGGGAGCGACACCCAGCTCGTGGCCCCGGTAAAGGTCGGCAAAAATGCCTACGTCGGTTCCGGCACGACAGTCACCAGGGACGTCCCTCCCTGGTCGCTCGTCGTCACGAGGGCTGACGAAAGGGTCGTCGAGGGATGGGCAAAAAGGAGGCTGGAAAAAAAATGACGGACTGTGTCATTCCGCGCCAGGGAGAGCCTGCAAGCATATGTGCGGCATAGTCGGTTACATAGGCGCAAGGGAAGCGTCGGACGTTCTTCTCGAAGGGCTTAAAAAGCTCGAATACCGCGGCTACGACTCGTCGGGGGTCGCGGTCGTGAAGGACGGCAAGGTGGGCCTCAGGAGGGCTGTGGGAAAGCTCGACAGGCTCGTAGCCGAAGTCAAAAAAAGGCCCCTTGCAGGCCACATGGGCATCGGCCACACTCGCTGGGCCACGCACGGCAGGCCGTCCGAGGCGAACGCCCATCCGCACATGGAAGGCGGGGTGGCCGTGGTACATAACGGCATAATCGAGAACTACCTGTCATTGAAGGAGGTTCTCGTCGGGGAAGGGGCGAAGTTCAAGTCCGAGACCGATACCGAGATCATAAGCCATCTCATCCACAGGGAAATAAAAATGGGGAAGACCCTCGTCGAGGCTGTGCGGGCGACCGTCAGGCTTATAAAAGGGACTTTCGCCATGGCGGCCGTAAGCGAACACGAACCGGACAAGATAGTGGCCGCGCGCATGGAATGCCCCCTCATAGTCGGGATAGGCAGACACGAGTCGATACTTTCTTCGGACATCCCGGCGATACTCAGCGTAACGAGGCGGGCGGTCTTTCTCAAGGACGGCGAGATGGCCGTGCTTTCAAGGGACGCAACCATCATAACGGATTTTGCCGGAAAAGAAATTAAGAGGGAGCCTACGACCATCGACTGGTCGCCGATAATGGCCGAGAAGGGCGGCTACAGGCACTTCATGCTCAAGGAGATTTTCGAGCAGCCGCGCGCCGTCGCCGACACATTCAGAGGCCTTCTCATGGAAGAATCGGGGGACGTCTTCCTCGACGGGCTCGACATGCCCGCCGGCTCGATCGACAGGATATACATAGTCGCCTGCGGCACGTCCTGGCACGCAGGTCTTGTCGGAAAGTACTTCTTCGAGGAATTCTTCAAGGTGCCCACCGAGGTGGACCTCGCCTCGGAGTTCCGTTACCGCAATCCTCTCGTCGGCAAAAAGACCCTCGTCATAGCCATCTCGCAATCCGGCGAGACGGCCGACACCCTTGCCGCAATAAAAGAGGTTAAAAAAAGGGGGGCGAGCACGATCGCTGTCTGCAACGTCGTCGAGAGCAGCCTCACCAGGGAGACCGGCTGGTCTCTCATGACCCACGCCGGCCCGGAGATAGGAGTCGCTTCGACGAAGGCCTTTACCACCCAGCTCATAGCCCTCTACATGCTCGCGCTCTATTTCGGGAGAAGGTCGGGCAATGTCGATGCGGAGACCGGCGTGGCGCTCATTCAGGAGCTTCTGAGGCTTCCTAAAAAGCTTGAGGAGACACTGAGCGTTGCGCCGGCGGTGGAAAACATCGCAAAAAAATACAGCCACCTCCGGGATTTCATCTACCTTGGAAGAGGCCTCAACCACCCGATAGCCCTCGAAGGGGCCTTGAAGCTAAAGGAGATATCCTACATCCACGCCGAGGGATACGCCGCCGGCGAAATGAAGCACGGCCCCATAGCCCTGATCGACGAGGACATGCCGGTCGTCGCGCTCGCCCCTAACGACCGGAGCTACCCGAAGATGCTCGGGAACATGGAAGAGGTGAAGGCAAGGGGAGGCCGCCTCATTGCAATCGTGAACACGGACGACATAGAGGCCTCGCAGAAGGCGGACGACGTCATAAAAGTCCCTCCGGCCTCTATGCATTTCACGCCCGTCATACTCTCCGTGCCTTTGCAGCTCATCGCCTATCATATCGCGGTGCTGAAGGGCACTGACGTCGATCAGCCGAGAAATCTTGCCAAAAGCGTCACGGTCGAGTAAAATCCCGCTATATTTCCATTGCCGGCCTGACAGGAGGTCTTCATGGGCAGGGTAGAGGGCAAGGTAGCGATAATAACGGGCGCGGCCATGGGCATAGGCCGCGCCTCGTCGATCCTTCTTGCGCGGGAAGGGGCCAGGGTAATAATAGCCGACCTGGCTGAAAAAGACGGCGCAATGACCGCTGAAGACATACGTAGAGAAAACGGCGCGGCCGTCTTCCGCCGCCTCGACGTCACGCGCGAAGGCGAGGTCGAAAGCGTCTACGGAGCCGTCTACGACGAGTTCGGACGCCTCGACATACTCGTAAACAACGCCGGAATAACCGGGGTGCGAAAGCCCACCCACGAGATAAGCGAAGCGGAGTGGGACAGGGTAATGGACATAAACGTAAAAGGCGTGTTCTACTCGACAAAGCACGCGGTCCCGTACATGAAGAAATCAGGGGGAGGGAGCATCATAAATATCGCCTCGGTGCTCGGCGTTGTGGGCTCTCCCGGCGCGCCGCCTTACGTGGCTTCGAAGGGGGCGGTAAGGCTTATGTCGAAGACCGACGCCCTCATTTACGCCAGTGACAAAATAAGGGTAAATTCCATAAGCCCCGGCTTCGTCTGGACGCCGCTCATAGAAAATTATCTGAAATCCACCGGCGATGCGGAAGGCGGGAGAAAGAGGCTCGACTCGCTCCATCCCCTCGGCCACATCGGCGAGCCGGATGACGTCGGCTACGCCGTTCTATACCTTGCTTCGGATGAGTCCAAATTCGTGACAGGCAGCGATCTCATCGTCGACGGCGGATACACCGCCTGGTAAACAGCGTGAATCCCTACATACTCATACCATTCGCCTATATTCTCGGCTCCATCCCCACCGGGGTGATAGTCGCCAGGGCCTTCGGCGCCAATGACCCGCGCAGGGCGGGCAGCAAGAACATAGGCGCGACAAACGTCGGACGGACCGCGGGGAAGCGGGCAGGAGCCATCACGCTCATGGGCGACCTTCTGAAGGGCGCTATACCCGTCATCGCGGCGATAAGCCTTACGAACGAAGCCGCTGTCATAAGCCTCGTCGGTTTCGCGGCATTCATAGGCCACCTCTTTCCGGTGTTCCTCGGCTTCAAGGGAGGCAAGGGGGTTGCCACGGCCTGCGGAGTCATGGTGGTGGTGTCGCCGGCGGCCACGCTTCTGAGCGCGCTTGTATTTGCCGCGGCCGTCCTCGTCAAGAAGTACGTTTCTCTCGCTTCGATGCTCGCCGCCGCGTCGCTTCCCGTCTTTCTATCCTTCCTCCCGAAAGGAAAGCCCTTCGTGCCGCTCGGGGCGGTCCTGGGCGCGCTCGTTATAATGAGACACAAAGACAACATAAAGCGGCTCGTGCAGGGAAAGGAAAACAGGATCAAGTAGCGCGGCCGGAAGGCAAAGGGCGCTCGTTCCTCAGAAGCTATGGCTGCTTTTCATGAGGAGGCTTACCCCGAGGTAGGTGAACAGCACAACGAAAAAACCGAGCGCGGTGGCTATCGAAAGCCCCCTGCCCCTCCACTCCCTGATATAAAAGGCATGCATGGCCCCGGCGTAATAGAACCATACTATGAACGACCATATTATCTTAGGCTCCCACATCCAGTAGTTCCCCCATGCGAGATACGCCCATACCGCGCCTGCGAACATCGAGGCCGAGAAGAAAAAGAACCCCCAGAGGACCGACCTGCCGGCCAGGTTCTGGAACTTCCTCATCTCATCCGGGGTCCCGCCGCGCATATCCTTTACGAGATAGAGGACAGCCCCGGCGAAGGCGAGCGTGAAGAACGCGTACGCCGCGAACGAAGCGGTCACGTGCGTCTCGAACCATCTTGTGCGGAGAATGAGCGTCAGCGGGCCGCCCGGCTTCGCGTTTTCTATGGCGGAAAATACCGACAGCGCCGCTATCGGCACGGTTATAAGCTCGGTAGCGCGCTCGTCGTACCTGAGGATGACAAAAACGCTTAAAAGGACGGTCATCCAGCCGTAGAAGTCAAGCGTCTCGAACATCGACGCCATCGGCGCATGACCGGTGGAATACACGCGCTCCGCGAGGCCTGCCGTATGGACGCAAAGACCGCCTATGAGAAGGGCTTTTGAAACCGGCCCGAGTCTTTCCGGACCCCCGGCATGATAGACAATGACGGCCAGGAAGCTCAGAGCGTACAATATGAGGGATATCTCGAGAAGAAACTTCATGTTTTGCGGCAGGCCGACCCGTCCGTTCCTTTAATCATCTTCCCCTCTCCCCAGGCCATATATAGGCATGCATCTGCAGCTGGAGCCTTACGTCGAGCCCGTCTTTCAGTATCCACTCCGCAAGCTCCCCCGGCTCGATGGCGGACCTTACGGGGGAAAAGAGTATGCTCAACGCCATGCCCCTGAGATTTTTTTCAATGAAATCCTTTGCGTACTCGAAGTCCCGCCTGTTGGCTATGACGAACTTGACCTCGTCATCCGGCGTCAGATGGTCGATGTTCTCCATTAGGAAGGAGCCGGCCTCGCCGCTTGACGGGCATTTCACGTCGACTATCTTTACCACCCTTGCGTCGAGCCCGGAGAGGCTCAGACTCCCGTTCGTCTCCATGAGTACCGTGCAGCCCTCGTCGAGAAGCCTCGCGGCAAGAAACCCGGCTTCGGCCTGAGCAAGAGGCTCGCCCCCGGTTATCTCGACGAGCGGGCGGTTGAACTTTTTTACCTCGCTTACGGCCTCTTCGACGCTCAAGGCCCTCGCGTTCTCCCGCGTCCTGGCGTAGACCGTGTCGCACCACGAACAGACGAGGTTGCATCCGGCGAGCCTCACGAAGACGCACGGCAGTCCCGCGTAGGTCGACTCTCCCTGGATGCTTAAAAAGATTTCGCTAACGTACAGCACGGATCCGCGGCCTCACCTGGAGTCCTTCTTGTCCGTGGGATTCTCCTTTTTGTTTTCCTCGACCCTGGGCAGGGCCTTCTTTTCAGCAGGCCTGCCGAACTCCTTGTAGCTCTTCGCAAGGGTCATGAGCCTCTTCTCCGCGAGGTAATTGATCGTGCCTTCGGGGAAGTTCCCCTTCTCGTCCCTCTCGCCCACCGGGGTCCCGGTGAGTATCTCAAGGCCCTCGTCAGCCATGCTTATCGGGTATATGTTGAATTTCCCGTCCCTCACGGCGTCTATCACCTCTTTCTTGAGCATGAGGTTCTTAACGTTCCTCTTCGGTATCACGACGCCCTGCCTCCCGGTGAGGCCCTTGGCCTTGCAGACCTCGAAAAAGCCCTCTATCTTCTCATTAACGCCGCCTATTGGCTGTACCTCGCCTTTCTGGTTCATGGAGCCGGTAACCGCCATCCCCTGGTCTATCGGCACGCCGGAGAGGCTCGAGAGAATGGCGTACACCTCCGCGCATGTGGCGCTGTCGCCCTCTATCTCCTCGTAAAGCTGCTCGAAACAGACGGAGGCCGAGAACGTAAGCGGGAATCTCTGGGAGAACCTTTCTCCGAGGAAGCTCGTCAGTATCATCAGGGCCTTATTGTGAATCCTGCCGCTCATCTTGACTTCCCTTTCGATATTGACGACCCCGGAATCCCCCATGTAAGTCCGCGCGGTCACCCTCGAAGGCTTGCCGAAGGCGTAGTCCCCGGGGTCGAGGACGGCTATGCCGTTGACCTGGCCCGCGGTTTTGCCGTCGGTATCGACCATTATGGTGTCTTCGATGATGTATTCCCTGAGCTTGTCCTCTATTTTAGAGACCCTCAATGTCTTTTCCCTGATGGCCCGCTCGACGTGGGCCTCGGTCACCATTCCCTGGCCTTCCACGCCCGCCCAGTAGCTCGCCTCAACGATAAGGTTCTTTACCTCGTTGAACCTCGTGGAAAGCTTCTCCTGGTCCCCGGCGAGCCTGCATCCGTATTCGGCCAGCCTCGCAACTCCGCTCCTTTCGAATGGAAGAAGATTCTCCTCCCTGCAGCGGGTCGCTATGAAATAGGCGTACTTGAGAACGTTGTCCCCGTTCCTCGGCATGATGTTGTCGAAGTCCGCCTTGACCTTGAAGAGCTTCCTGTACTCGTTGTCGAGATTGTAGAGGATGTAGTAGATCATCGGCTCGCCGACGAGGACGATCTTGATATCGACCGGCATCGGCGCAGGCTTCAGCGTCGAAGACGAGATGAGCCTGTACTGCTCCCACACGTCCTCTATCCTGACCTCCCTGTTCTTTATCATCCTCTTTATCGAGTCGTAGACGAAGATGTTGCGGAGGATGTCGAGGGCGTTTACGATGAGATATCCGCCGTTGGCCTTGTGTATCGACCCGCCCTTTATCATCGTGAAGTCCGTGGTGGCAACCCCGAACTGGATCTTGTACTCCGTGCGCCCGAAGAGGTTATAGTAGGTGGGGTTCGCCTCGAACACCACCGGGGCGCCGGTGGTGTCCCTGTTGTTGATTATGAGGTTTACCTTGTAGCGCTCGAAGGTAGGCTCCGGCTTCTGCAGCCTGAGGGCTCCTATGGCCGCGGGCACCTCCTCCTTGGGCCTGAAGTCGTCTATGGAATTGAGTATGTCCTCCTTGACCTCATTCAGGAATTCGGATATCCCCTTGATGCGTCCGAACTTCTCGAGGAGGTCGTGCATGAGGGGATTGACCACGTACTGGACGACCTCCCTGTCGAGCGCGTTGAGCCTTTCCTTGGCCTCTTTCTCTATGTTACGCGCCTCCCTTATGGCGTCCGAGAGCTTGTCCTGGAGCATCTTGAGTTCATCCTCTATCGCCCTCTTTTTTCCCTCAGGAAGCGCATCGAACTCTTCCTGGCTCATCGCCTTGCCTGCCTTGGCAGGAACCACGGCCAGGCCGCTCACGGTCTTTTTCAGCAAAAGCCCCTTTTCGCCGGCCATCTGTTCGAGCCTGAAAAAG
>JAKAIQ010000084.1 GCA_021825035.1 Deltaproteobacteria bacterium
CGATCTTCCACTTCGTGTTTCTTGGCCTTATCGTTCATTACGGGCTTTTGAACCTTCAATATGACATCGGCCGAGCTGAAGACCTCTTCAGTGGATACTATCTTAGCCCCCGCCTTTGCGTACTCCTCGTCCTTTATGAAAGAAGCGTCCCCGGCGCCGGACTCGACCAGCACCTCCATGCCGCCCTTCGTCATCTTCGCAACAGTATCCGGTATAGCAGACACCCTCGTTTCATCCGATACTATTTCTTTCGGGATACCCACCTTCATATTGTCTTCTCCTTTGATATTGATAATGGAAGTCAAATATAGCCAGAAAACACGTATGCGTAAGCCTAACGACGGGCACAGATGGCAGGGGTTCTCAGCCGGGTTTGAAAAAAACGTTTTGAAAATATTTACTCGCTAACCAGCTTACCCGCCATACCCGCGGTTTTTCTAAGGTTAGATATTTTCGACCTGCTTCAATTATCTATATTTTATGAGGTTTTGACAATTTCCGAATCAGCCGAGACAATGTATATACTATTTTTTTCAGTTTAAATCAATTTATATTTTTAAAGCATGCGTGTCAAGGGGCCTCAAGGGTAATTCCCTTTGAAAAAAAGCCCCATGCATGACAGATAAATGGGTCTTTAGACCTATTGCTTTGGGTTGATATCTATAAGGCCGTTCCTCAGGGCATATATGGCGGCCTGTGTGCGATCAACGACGTTCAGCTTGCTGAAGATGTGACGGATATGGTTCTTAACGGTCTTTTCACTTAGATTGAGGCTGTTGGCTATCTCTTTGTTGGTTTTCCCTTCAGCCACGAGCCTCAGAACCGTAATCTCGCGGCCCGAAAGGTTGCCGGCCTGCGGGTTTGCTTTACCGGCCTTTAAAGGCTTCCCTTCCGAGAGATTGGAAAATTCCGTAAGGATCTTGCTCGCTATGGCCGGATGGATCATGGACTCGCCTTTCGATATCATTCTAATCGCCTCCGCTATCTGCACGGAGTCGGCGTTCTTCAAGAGATATCCCGCGGCCCCGGCGCGTACGAGCCCGAAGATGAGTTCCTCTTCGGCATACATGGTCAGCACAACGACGCCGGTCTGGGGATTTTCCATCTTTATCCGGCGGGTCGCCTCAACCCCGTCCATTCTCGGCATGCTTATATCCATCAGAACCACGTCGGGGACAAGCCTGCGAGCTTTTTCGACGGCGTCCTTTCCGTCGACGGCCAGCCCGACGACCTCGATATCGTCCTTGCTTTTAAGGATCGAAGACAGCCCTTCGCGCACCACGTGATGGTCGTCCACAATGAGTACCCTTATCCTGCTGGAGACTCCTTCACCCATGGCTGACCGTCCTTCTGCGGTGGATGCGTCTTTTAAGCTTGAAATTATAAAGTATGTCCTCCCTCGCCTCAAGCGGCATGGTCACGCAAACATTTGTGCCGCTGCCCGGGATGGATTTTATCGAAGCGACCCCCCCAAGCAGTTTGGCGCGCTCCTCGATGCCCCTTACCCCGAAAGAGGCCCATTTTGACGGGTCATGCCTCATCTTCTTAAGGTTGAAACCGACTCCGTCATCCCGTATTATGGCAAGGAGGTCTTTCGCCTGAACGCGTATCTCCACATGAACGTGACTTGCCCTGGCATGCCTCATCACGTTTGAAAGAGATTCCTGCACTATGCGAAAAAGAAATACCTTGGTCCTGGAAGGTATTCGCACCTCTTCGCCTATGATCTTGAGGGACGTATCGATGCCGGACTGTTTCTCATAGCTTTTGAGGTAGCTCCGGAGCGCCGGCATGAGGTCCATCTTCTCGAAATAGATGGGCTTGAGATTGAAGACCACGTATCTCGCTTCTTCAATGGCGTTCTTGAGCTGGCTCCTGACTTCATGCAATATCGGCTGTAGAGTAGCCATCCCGACGGAAGCCTGTTCGATATTATCCATCTTGTAATTAAGCCCCACCAGGGTCTGCACAAGGCCGTCGTGAAGGTCGAGCGCTATCCTTGTCCGCTCCTCCACCACGGCATGGCTGGCGTCCCTGAGGTAAAGCCTTACGAGGTCCTGGTATTCGCTTAAATGGAGCTCTATCTCGTCCTTGCTCCTTATCTTGGCTTCAATAAGCCGCCACATGAACTTCGCCTCAAGCCCGCCGATGACGGCAACCCCCGGAGGCTGAAGACGTTTAAGCTCCCGCTCAACCTCGGGGCTTCCGGTGACATCGATAAGGGTACTGAGGTTTTTAAGCGAAAGCAGTTTGCGGAAGTCCGTGGTCGTCGGTATGCGAAGCTCGCGCGCGAGCTTAATGCCCGGAGCCATCGGGTCCTCATCGGCTATTTTGACTATTTTGACAAGAGGGTCCTTATTAAAGATATTAAGGAGGGCTGTCCCGCCTCTTCCGGCTCCAATGATGGCTATGCGCTTCATCATCGGAATATTTTATAGAAAACGACTGAATTGGTCAAGGCCGGGCGGCCAAGTTGAATATCAGCTTGCCTTAAAAGGATTCCCAAGCCTATAATAGGGCGGCTATCATACGGAAAGAAGAGTCGGCGCTGCAATCATGGAAAAGCGTTTCGCGATAATAGCGGCATACTTCCTGACGGAGGCCTTCGGGTATTTTATCGAATACCTGAACATAAGGCGCCTCAGGATGTCTTCGAATATCGTTCTTCGGGAATTCGAGGGCATGATAGACGGTAATGTCCTCAAAAAATCGCAGGAATATACCCTTGGGAACGCGAGGTTCTCAATCGCAAGCTCTCTTTTCAACAATCTCGTTATCCTTGCGTTCTTTTTCGGAGGCCTTTTAAACATCTACGGCTCCCTGTTGAAATCCCTGAGGCTTCCGTTCGTCCTGTCGGGCCTGTTGTTTTTTTTGATACTTTACTACGTCGATACGGCCCTCATGATCCCTTTCTCGCTTTATCGGACGTTCAGGGTCGAAAAGTCACATGGCTTCAATACCATGACGCCGGGCTTGTGGATGAAGGACTTCCTGAAATCACTTGCCACGTCATCGGTTCTCATATCCATCATCGTTCTGGCAGGGTTATTCATAGTCGAAGAAAGCCCGCATGCGTGGTGGCTCTGGGTTTGGCTTCTTTTCCTGGCCCTCAGCGTATTTATGATGTATGTTTCGCCCTTCGTCATAGCGCCGCTTTTCAATAAATTCGACCCTATCGACGATGAGGCCCTCGTGGAAGCCATAAAAGGGCTTGCGGAAAAAGCCGGAATAAAGGTAAAAAGCGTATTCAGGATGGACGCATCAAAAAGGACCATGCACACCAACGCCTATTTTACGGGCATCGGGAAGGTAAAAAGGATAGTGCTGTATGATACATTGCTTGAGCGGCTTGACACGGATGAAATCAAATCCGTGCTCGCGCATGAGATAGGACACTGGAAAAGAAAGCATGTGCTTAAATTGATGGCCGTTACCGAGATCATCGCCCTCGCCGTCTTTTTCATCTCTTTTAAACTTCTTCAGGGTGACGCCCTGAACGATCTTTTCAATGTGCATGGCGGAACCTTCTTTACGAAAGTCATTATCCTGGGCTTTCTCGGCTCGATAGCCGCCCTGCCTGCGGGCCCGCTCATGCTTTATTTGTCGAGGAGGCATGAGATTGAGGCGGATGCGTACGCCTGCAAACTTACGGGCAATGCCGGGGCGCTCGCCGATTCTCTTGTGAAACTTTCAAGGGATAATCTCTCAAATATCAATCCTCATCCGCTATATGTCGTATTCCATTATTCTCATCCGCCGGTGATTGAAAGGGTGCGCCGTATCAACGAATCGTCCGGCAGGAATTGATCTCATCGACTCTTTCCGAATATTTCTTGCAATGCATCGATTAACATCCCGTTTTCACGCCTCTTTTTCACCGCTATGCGGAAGTAACGCTCTCCAAGCCCCGGGAAGGCGCTCAGGTCTCTTATGAGAACGCTTTTTTTAAAGAGAATGGATTTAAGCTCCGGCGCCGTCAGGCCGGGATCAATGATTTTTACCATGAAGAAATTAGCTGCCCCGTCAAAGACCTTCAGGCCTTTTACCGAATCGAGACCCTGCCGGAAAAAAACCTTTTCTCCGGCAAGCCAGCTGTGGACTTTCAGTATATAACGCCCGTCTCTTACCGATTCGACCGCCGCCGCCGCCACAGCGTTCACCGACCACGGCGGAAGCCGCCTCGCGAACTTATTTATCGTGTCACGATGGGCGATAACATATCCGAGCCTGAGGCCCGGCATAGAGAAGAACTTGGTCATAGACCTGAGCACTACGACGTTCCTCAAGCGTACGGCTTCTTTCTTTATAGATCTCTCCTCGCAAAAATCCACAAAGGCCTCATCGACAATCAGAACCGTGCCGCGCCTTTTGCAGAATTGCGCTATCTCGATAATATCTTCCTTTTCCGCGACCGCTCCAGTCGGGTTGGCCGGGTTGGCGACGCAAAGAAGGTCGCAACCCTTGCTTATCCGTCTCTTAAGCCTGCGGACATCTACTGAAAAACCGTCTTTTTCTTCCAGGATGAAACCGTCGACCCTGGAGCCGTTGTCGCGCAAGGCCTTGCGGTATTCGCTGAAAGCCGGCTCGACTATCAGGGAAGAGCGGGGCTTCAACAAGAGCGGCGCAACGTGTATGAATTCCGTGGAGCCGTTGCCGGGAAGTATCTCGGATGAATCGATACCGTGATATCCGGCGAGCGCTTCCGCAACCGATGATGAAGACGGGTCGGGATATGAGTGAATGAGCTTCAGGGACTTCCTTATCGCCCGTGCCGCCATCGGGGAAAGGCCGAGGGGGTTTATGCTTGCGCTGAAGTCTATTATGCCTTCGGCTGATATTCCGGCGTCTCTCGATGCCTTCCAGATATCGCCGCCGTGAATGTCTTTCATCAATCGGGACCTGTCAAGTAAAGCTGCGTTCCGGCATCATAGAAAGGGGCTTATTTAAGCGCCGCTCTCGCGTCAACGGCGAGAACGCCTTTATCGTAAACCAGAAGGGGGTTTATCTCTATTTCTCTCAGGCCTTCAGATTCTTCCAATATTTCGGAAAGCCTTACGATGACATCGGCGACTGCGTTGAGATCCTTCACGGTGTCTCCTCTGTAGCCGGTAAGAAGGGGAAAACACTTTGTTTCACCCATCATGTCGAACGCCTCGGCCCTGTCTACCGGCGCAAGCCTGAAACTCACGTCCTTGACAAGCTCGGCTGCTATGCCCCCGGCTCCGAACATGACGACCGGGCCGAACTGTTCATCCCTCACGCAGCCTACGATAACCTCGATCCCCTTCGGGGCCATCTTCTCGACAATAAATCCTTCTATCGTGGCAGCCGGATTCCTGAAGGCAATGTCGAGGATCATCTGCGCCCATCTGCTTTCAAGCTCTTTGCCGTCTTTGATGCCCACAGCCACGCCGCCGGCCTCGCTTTTATGCGGAAGGTCCTCGGAGACGGCTTTAAGCACCACCGGAAAGCCTATCTTCATTGAGGCCTCTATCGCGGATGCGACATCCTTTACGACCCTGAGATCAGGCACAGGGATGTGATTAAGCCTCAAGACCTCGACAGCCTCAGGTTCGATAAGCATATTTCTGCCGAGGCTTAATGCCTCTTTTACTATCTTTTCTATCTCTTTTTTATCCATGAATACCGGCCTTAAACGGCCTGGTCCCTTTCCGGACACCTTTTGAAAGAGCCGCAGCGGCCCTAACCGTACTTTCAGGCGTCTGAAACGCCGGAAGCCCGGCTTTGTGGAACAACCCCATCCTTTTCCTCGTATAATCTCCGCCAGGGGTGCATATCAGTATCGGCTTCTTGATGACGCCCGACTTTTTTGCGATGATGTCTACAAGCTCGTCCGTCAGCTGCGGGGGGCCCCACATCGGCGCCACTATCGCCATGTCGTAATAATCGCCCTCCATGGTCTTTTCGAGGACGTCGGCGAACATCTCATTTGTCACGCTTCCTGTGAGGTCAAAGGGGTTGCCGACAACGACATATCCGGGAAAGGAGCCGAGCATGTCCTCTTTTAGATGCTTTCCCAGAGGCGCCGCGTCAAGCCCCATGCTGGCGCAGGCGTCAGCCAGACCCACGCCTATGCCGCCGCCGTCGGTTATTATCATGATTCTATTCCCGGCCGCGCTTCTTTGCATGCCGAAGGCCTTGCATCCGCCTATGAAATCCTCATAGCCCTCGAGTTCGATTATTCCGGCTTTCTTGAACGCCGCCCTGTAGATCTCGTATCTGCCGGCTATCGCTCCCGTGTGCGAACGCGCTGCCGAGATGCCGGCGCCAAGCTTGCCGACCTTCACGGCTATGACCGGCTTTTTTGACGAGCATCTTGACGCCGCGTCCACGAACCTTCTCCCGTCTTCAACCGACTCCATGTAAATGGCGACGGCCCCTGTATGGTCGTCATCCGCCAGAAACTCGAGACAGTCGGATTCGTTTACGTCAGCCCTGTTGCCATAGCTTATCACCCTTGCGATCCCGACGTCCTCGGCCGCAAGCTCGTCCATCGCTGTGAGCGCGAACGACCCGCTCTGGGAGATGATCGATAACGAACCGGGCCCCGGCCTTCCGACCCTGTCATCGCTAATAAAAAAAGTATCAAGCCTTGAGAAGCTGTCGTATATCCCCATGCAGTTCGGGCCTATCACCCTGATGCCCTGCAGCCTCACGATGTCCTTCAACTCCTTCTCAAGCCTTGCGCCATCGTTCCCCATTTCCGAAAAACCGCCGCTTATGATGACTGCGGCATGCGTTTTACCGCCGGTTTGCCTGAGCGCCTCGACCGCCGCCGCCGCCGGCACCGCGACGACAGCCAGATCGACATCTTCTTTTATGTCGCCTATCGCGGGATAACACTCCTGCCCTCCGACCGACCTGTATGCGGGATTCACCGGATATATCTTCCCCTTGAACCCCGAAGACCTCAGGCTCTCAAGGATCTTCCCGGAAAGCTTCCCGGGTTTATCCGACGCTCCGACAAGGGCTATTGAGCCGGGATTGAAGAATTTGTCGAGTCCGCTGATAATCCCCATTAAATATCCTGCTCCCTCGGTCTTTTTCCTTATAAAACAAGAACGACCGTATTGCAAACGCAGTTTAGTTGCGTCATTCAGTCTATCTTAAAAGCCACTTTCACAACGGCCTGATACTCCGCCACTTTACCGTCCGCTATTCTTCCATGATGTTCCGTCACTTCAAACCATGCCAGGCCATGCAATGTCTTCGATGCCTTCTCAATGGCGTTGTTGACGGCGTCGTCAAAACTCTTCGACGAAACTCCAACGAGTTCGACCTTTTTATAAACCCTTTCCATAACGCCCTCCTTTTGTCGATATCCGCTGCTGCGAAGCCAAATAGAGACCGCCTCACCCCGGCGCAAGTCAGGCGATCGGGAATCCGCTCCCCTCGCGCTTCATAAACGGCTCTATTTTTATATATCATAGGCGGCATTTTTCACAATAAAAATATTATCGCAAGCCGCGCCGTAAGGGTAGCGCACGCCATCATGAAAGCGACAAGCTTCATTATTTTGACGCTTGAACCTGCTGTCGAGTCATTGACTTCAGACAGGCTTTCGCCGATGAACGGTTTTTCGGACAATATTCCATTATAACGCATCGGCCCGCCGAGCCTCACGCCGAGCGCCCCTGCCACCGCCGCCTCCGGAAAGCCCGAATTCGGGCTCGGATGGTTTCTCCCGTCCCGCATCAATATCTTCAGAGAACCTTTCCAATCATAGCCCAGCACGAAGGCCGAACAGACGACAAGAAAAGATGTCAACCTCGCCGGAATGAAGTTGGCGGCATCATCGAGCCTTGCGGAGAACCATCCAAAATCAACATACCTCTCGTTTTTGTAGCCGACCATGGAGTCGAGTGTATTTATGGCCTTGTACGCCGTCATAAGGGCCGGGCCGCCGATGGCGAGATAGAATAATGGCGCAACTATGCCGTCGGAGGTATTCTCGGACACGCTCTCTGTCACGGCCTTTAAAACCCCCTCTTCCGGCAGATCCGATGTATCCCTGCCCACTATGCGCGAAAGCCTCTCGCGGGCTTTTTCAATGCCGGAATTTCTCAAGGCCCTGACCACCTCTACGGCCTCTGTCTTAAGAGATTTTATCGAGATGGAAGTCCACACGAAATAGGCCGAAAGGATGAAAAAAAGGGGCCTTGAGAAGCCGTATGAGAAATAAAGCGTCGCAAGGGTTATCCCATAGGTGACCGCGACAACCGAGACGCCAAGGACAACGCCCGTTAACTTTTCCGAGAACGGCGTACGGGCGCGCTTTCTTAATACGCCTTCAAGAGACGTTATCAGGGCGCCCATCCATCTGACCGGGTGCGGGAGCCATTCAGGGTCGCCGAGCATGAGATCGAGCGCATAGGCGAAGATGACTATAACAGGCGGAA
>JAKAIQ010000085.1 GCA_021825035.1 Deltaproteobacteria bacterium
CGGTGGTCGCCGCATCCTTAATCGATGTCCTTATCGATAAGCTGCGTGTTCGTGGCAAAAATATAGTTTTTCGAACTATCGAAGATACTGAAACCGACGGCCAAAGGCCCCGCTTCTTCGAGGACTTCGTATTCCACAAGGATATTCAAATCCTCAAACATATTTATCTTTGAGGAGGCGGCCCCGCTCTTATCCAGGATCTTAACGCCCGTTATTTCCGGGAGTTTCCCTTCGGCCCGGCTCGCGGGATCGATCTCCCGATAGGCGTCCGCGTCGGCTTGCGAAGCGGCGCGGCTGGAAAAACTGTTCGCAAAGTCGCTGTATTTGTCCACCACCTCTATAGAGTCGCCAAAAGCGAATGCCTTCCCCTCATTCATCCACAATGCCCTGTCGCAAAGGTTTTTTACGGAATACGCGTCGTGGGAGACGAAAAGGAGCGTTATGCCCCCTGCCCTTAATTCCTCTATCTTTCTCGAACATTTCAACTGAAATGCCTTGTCCCCAACGGCCAGCGCCTCGTCCACGATGAGGATGTCCGGGGCAACGTTTATTGCGCACGCGAAGGCGAGCCGCACGAACATGCCGCTCGAATACGTCCTGACGGGCTGGTCTATGAAATCGCCTATCTCGGCGAAGCCGGCTATCTCGTCGAACTTGGCGTCTATCTGCTCTTTCGTGAAGCCCGTGAGCGCGCCGTTCATGTAAATGTTCTCCCTGCCGGTGAACTCCGGGCTGAATCCCGCGCCGAGCTCGAGGAGCGCGGCTATCCTGCCGCGAACGCCGACCTCGCCCCTCGTCGGCTGGAGCACGCCGCAGAGTATCTGCAAGAGAGTCGATTTGCCGCTCCCGTTCCGCCCTATTATCCCGACCGCCTCCCCTTTTTTCACATCGAAAGAGACGTCCTTCAAGGCCCAGAACTCCCTGTGGTATTTTTTCCTGAGCGGATGCAGCACCTCCTTTATGCCGTCTGAGACCGAGGCGTATCTCCGGTATTTCTTCCAGAGGCCTTTTATTGTTATCGCCGCTTCAGCCATGTCGTGTCAGAGAACCTCCGCGAACCACGGCTTCAATTTCCGGAAAAAAACGCCGCCGGCCCCGAAGCTCAGGATCGAGATCGCCGCGAAATACGTGAAATCCCCCCACGGGAGCATCCTGCCGGACAGGAGGGCGAGCCTGTAGCCCTCTACGAAATGGTAGAGCGGGTTCAGCTTCATGAATATGGCAAACCTCTTCGGAACAATGCCCGGAGAATAAAAGACCGGGGTGAGGAAAAACCACCCCATGACGACAAGCCCCACTATCTGCTGGATGTCCCTCAGGAACACGTTCACGCTGGAGACGACCCACCCGACGCCGACCGCGAAGAGGACGATAAAAAAGAGGTAAACGAAGACGAGGAAGACGAACGGGGTCAGATGCGCCGAAGAGAACAGGATGACGGTGAAAAGAAGGCCGAGGCTTATAAGATGGCTTATGATGTTGCTTATGACGGTAACTACCGGGAGTATCTCCGACGGGAAGCCCACGGCCTTCTTGACGAGCGCCTTGTTGGACAGGACCGAGTTCGCCGAGAGCGTCACTGTCTGGGCGAAGAACTGCCACGCCACGAGGCCGCAGAGAAGGAATAAAAGGTAACTGTCTGTGCCGTAGACCGGGTCGGGCCTCGATTTGAAGAAGACCCCGAAGACGACCCCGTAGATCACGACCTGCAGAAGCGGGCTCAGGACGGCCCACGCGAACCCGAAGAAGCTCCCGACGTAGCTCGCCTTGAGATCCCGAAGCGTCATCATCCTGAGCATGTACCTGCTCCGGTAGAGCTTTTTAGCGAAGTCGATGAATATGAGGAGATTTTCCTTCATCTCTTTTCCAGGCGCCGCCGCGCAAGCCGGTCACCCTTTGGCCGGAGCGCGCCCGGACATCCTCCCCCCGTATTGAGTCTCGTAGTACCCCATGTACTCCCCGGAGATTATCCTCTCCCACCAATCCCTGTTCTCGACGTACCAATCGACCGTCTTCTTTATCCACTCTTCAAAAGCGGCCTTTTGGGTCCAGCCGAATTCTTTTTCCATCTTCGTGCAGTCTATGGCGTAGCGCCTGTCGTGGCCGGGCCGGTCTTTCACGAACCTTATGAGGCCCTTGCGGCTCCCCTCGAACGGGTACGCCTCTTTGAGCTTCTTGTCCGCCGCGGCCCTTTCGTCTATTAATGAGCAGATGAGGCCCACGATGTCGATATTCCTCCTCTCGCTCCTGCCGCCTATGTTGTAGGTCTCGCCCGCGCGGCCCTTCTCGATGACCGTATCTATGGCCGAGCAGTGATCGGCCACGTAGAGCCAGTCCCTCACGTTCTGCCCGTCGCCGTAGACCGGCAGCTCTTTTCCTTTGAGGGCGTTTATTATCATCAGGGGGATGAGCTTTTCCGGGAACTGAAATGGGCCGTAGTTGTTCGAGCAGTTGGTCGTTATGGCCGCGAGACCGTACGTGTGATGGTAGGCGCGCACCAGATGGTCGGAGGCGGCCTTGCTCGCGGCATAGGGCGAGTTCGGGCTGTAGGGGGTCTCCTCGGTGAACGCGCCCTCCGGGCCGAGCGAGCCGTAGACCTCGTCGGTCGAGACGTGGATGAACCTCTTCGCCGGATTCGCGCCGAAGCAGGCCCTCGCGGCTTCAAGGAGCGTGAACGCGCCGTTGATGTTCGTCCGGACGAACTCCCCGGGGCCGAGTATCGAGCGGTCTACGTGAGATTCGGCGGCGAAGTTCACGACGACGTCAGGCTCTTCCTTCCTGAATATGCCGCTCACGAGATCGAGGTCGTTTATGTCGCCCCTTATGAAGGAATACTCCGGGCCCTCTTCAAGCCCTATCAGGTTTGCGAGGTTCCCGGCATAGGTGAGCCTGTCGAGGACGATGAGGCGGTCTTCCGGGTGCGCCTTTCTCATGTAAAGGACGAAGTTGCTTCCGATGAAACCGGCCCCGCCGGTGACGAGTATCCTACGCAAGCGCGCCCTCCTTCTTGCCGGGCGCGATCTGGCAAAGCATCTTCCGCAGGGACGCCCGCCAGTGCGGTATGTCCGCGCCGAAGGTCTTTTTTATCCTGCCTTTATCGAGCACGGAATACGCGGGCCTCCTCGCCGGCGCCGGGTATTCGGCCGTGAGGATGGGCCTTACGGCGCGGCATTTGAGCCTGAAGCCCATGGGGCGCGCCTCGTCGAGTATCGCTTCCGCGAAGTCGTACCAGCTCGCCACGCCCTCGTTCGAATAATTATAGATGCCGTATTCGTTCGCCCCCTGCCCGATGCCCTTTATTATCCCGACAAGCGCCCCGGCGAGGTCAGCCGCCCATGTCGGCGTCCCGGCCTGGTCGTAGACGACGTTCAGGAACTCCCTTTCCGCCGCGTGCCTGAGGATAGTCTTCACGAAGTTCTGCCCGTTCCCGCCGTATAGCCATGACGTGCGGATTATCATGTAATCTTCCAGCCGCTCCATTATTTCCCTCTCTCCGGCGAGCTTGGACTCCCCGTAGACGCCGAGAGGGTTCGGCGGGTCCGCCTCGGTATAGGGCGTGGATTTGAGCCCGTCGAAGACGAAATCCGTCGAGATGTGCACCAGGACGGCCCCGGCCTCCCTTGCGGCTTCCGCGAGGTTTGCCGGGCCGTCCCTGTTGACGGCAAAGGCCCGCTCGCGCTCCCTCTCGGCGAGGTCTACCCTGGTGTAGGCCCCGCAGTTTGCTATGACGCCGGGCCTAAGCGCCCGCACCTCCTCGAAAACCCTCTTGCGGTCGGTTATGTCGAGCGTTTCGGAGCCGCAGCCCCGGACGCCGAACCCCGCGGCTTCGAGTTGCCCCGCAAGCTCGCTTCCGAGCTGCCCCCGCGCCCCGGCGAGAAGTATCTTCATGATTCCATCCTGAAAGGCGATGCCGCGTCGTCCTCGTGCCTTACCTCGTCAACCCCGTCCTTCTTCCCCTTGCCCCTGTAAAGCCTGTTCGGGCAGTTTATGACGATCCCGTCCCTGTCGCCGATGTTCCTGTACGCGTGAACCACGTTCTTCGGGACTATGACGGCCATGGGCGACGACTCGCCCGCCACTATCTCCATCATGTTAAGATAAGTCGCGGAACCCGGCCTGTTGTCCCAGAGATAGAGCCTGAAGTCCGACGGCCCGGCGAAACAGAAGTAGTCCGCCTGGTCGAGATGCTCGTGCGGGCCTCTCGCCACCCCCGGCCTCGTCATCGAGATGTACGTCATGGCCGGAAGATACTCGCCGTCGATCTCATCCGTCCGGAAAAGCTCCATCAGCCATCCGCGTTTGTCCGAGAACGCCTTGAGCGGGCGAATCTCTATGCCTTCTATCGAGCCTTTTTTGAACATCTTTCAGACCTCCACCACCGAATCGTCGCCTATCATCAGCCTCAGCGCCTCGTGCCTGTCGTGGCATTTTACCACCTTCGCCCCCCTGCCTATCAGGCTGTCCTCGAGCCTGTCTATGTGGCTTATCTCCGCGCCCGCGAGTATGACGCTGTGCTCGATTATTGATTTCTTTATTTTCGTGCCCGCGCCGATGCTCGTGAACGGGCCTATGAAGCTGTCCTCTATGACGGAACCGGCGGCTATGGCCATGGGGCCGCGGAGCACGCTATTCCTTATCGTCGCGCCTTTCTCGACGGTCACCCTGCCGGTCACCCTGGAGAGGTCGTCCACGTCGCCTTCTATCCTTCTTGTGAACCATTCGTCGAGCACCACGGTATTGGCGGCCAGAAGGTCGTCTTTCTTGCCTGTATCGAGCCACCACGTATCCACTATGTGGCTGTGGACGGGCTTCCCGGACGTTATGAGCCTCCGTATGGCGTCGGTTATCTCGAGCTCCCCGCGCTCCGACGGCTTTATCTCCGATATCGCCCCGTGTATCGCGCTTGAGAACACGTAGACCCCGACAAGGGCGAGGTTGCTCTTCGGAGCCTTCGGCTTCTCCTCAAGCCCCGTTATCTTGCCGCTTGCGTCAACCTCGGCGACCCCGAAGGAAGAGGGGTTATCGACCGGCTTCAGCAGTATCACGGCGTCGGAACGCGCGCCTTCGAACGTCTCGATGAAATTCTCGATGCCGCACCCGATGAGGTTGTCTCCGAGGTACATGACGAACGGCGAGTCCCCCAGAAAATCCCTGCCGACCGCTACGGCATGGGCGAGGCCCTTCGGCGCGTCCTGCAAAAGATAGGTTATGGAAAGCCCCATGCCTGAGCCGTCGCCGATGGTGTCCCTTATCTCGCCGCCGGTCTCAGGCGAGATGATTATGCCGACGTCCCTTATGCCCGCCCTCGCGATATTGTCGAGGACGTAGGCGAGTATCGGGCGGTTTGCTATCGGGACGAGCTGTTTGGCCCCGGTATGGGTGATGGGCCGCAGCCTTGTGCCTTTTCCGCCGCTCAGGACGAGCGCCTTCATACTTTTTTTCGTTTTCCCGCCGGGAGCCATGCCCGAACCTCCGTTCTTGCCGCGGACGCTCATGCCTCGACCTTCTTGAGCCATCCGCCGGCGCTTATGTCGCATATCATCTGCCCTGCGACTCCGAGCGAAATGAGGCTGTGTTTAAGCGCCTCGCCGCCCTGAAAAGACGTTATGACTATTATCCCGTGCCCGATATTGTTTATCTCTTCAAGCGGAAGGATCGTATGGCCGAAAAAATCCGTCCCGATCCTGTCCGCGTCAACCACGGCGACGAGCTTGAGGGCGGTCTCCTTGAGAGAAAGATACGCTATCTCGGCGACCTCGTCGACCCCGCAGAAGACGACCTCTTTAATGTCCGATTCCTGTATCCTGTCGAATAGCAGGTGAAAATCCCGCCGGGCGACCCTGTAGAGGTTGGTGAAGTTCTGCAGATGCCGGTAGGTGAGGCGCGTCTTTTCCGCGAATCCGCTCGGCGTGAGATAATATTTGTATCTTTTCCTGGGGATGGTCGAGACCGTTATGTATCCCTTTGAAATGAGATTCTTAACGTAAGAGTTCACAAGGCCGAGGGCGACGTTGAGTTTCCTGCTCAAATCCCTCTGGGTCAACTCCGTGCCCTTCGATATCTCGTCGAGAAGAAGCAGGGAACGGTAATCGTCGTATTGAGATTGTTCGTTCTTATTGTTCATTAAATGAACGCTATCACACAAAAAAAACCCGGTCAAGAGTTTTGTTCACATTATGAACGCGGTTTAATCTTTGATTAATTTGAAGAACCTTGCGGCGTTTGGGCTTGCCGCATGAGAGAGGGGCTGTTCGCGGCCAATGCGGCCGGACGCCCTTATTTCATCAGCACAAGATAGACCGCGAGCGCAAGGCCGAGGGCCGCAAGGATAAGCGCTATCGCTATGGCGGCAACCGAAGGCCTGCCTATCTGCTCTCCGCGCCTCAGCCTGCCGACCAATCGGACATGATGTATGGACGCGGTAATATTTACGGCAACCCCAAGGAGCAACAGCGCGGTGCCGACCCAGAGCGAAACGCCCGTGGATTCGGGCGGACGCGCGTGAGTGGCAAACCCTATCTCGCGCAGGAACAGGCCGAAGCGCGCCACCACGAAACCGAACCCCATCAGCGCGAGCCCGGTTCTGATCCACGCAAGGAACGTCCGCTCCGCGGCCAGATAATCGCTCTGCCCCATATCGTCCTCAGCCATCAACAGGATGCGCCGGATTGAAGAAATCCATAAAACGAAACTCCCGGCAACAAGCCGGGGGCATCAAAACCCTCTATCGAGGAAGCCGCTCCGCAGGCCGCCGGGTAATTGCCCCTGAAAAGCCAGGGTAACGGCCGATTGCTGGCCATGCGCGTCAAAGCCCCCTGAAGCTCTTCTTTACGGCCTCAAGCGTTTTTTCCACGTCCGCGCCCGTATGCGCGAGGCTCACGAACGCGGCCTCGAACTGGGAAGGCGGCAGGTAGACCCCGTTCTTGAGCATCCGCGTGAAGTGCCTGGCGAACATCGCAAGGTCGCATGCCTTCGCGTCATTGTAGTTGCGAACCGGCCTGTCAGTAAAAAAGACGGTAAACATCGACCCCGCCACGTTTATCCTGCACGGCACGCCCGCCTTTTTAGCCATCTCCTCCACGCCGCCGCATATCGCCTCGGTCGTCTTGAAGAGCCTTTCGTAAGTCCCTTTTTTTTGAAGAAGCTTCAGGGTCTCTATTCCGGCGGTCATGGCTATCGGGTTTCCGGATAGCGTCCCGGCCTGATACACCGGGCCTATCGGCGCGAGCCGCTCCATTATCTCCCTCCTGCCGCCGAAGGCCCCCACCGGAAGCCCGCCTCCGATGACCTTGCCGAGGCAGGTGAGGTCAGGGTCGATCTTGTACGCCTTCTGCGCCCCTCCGTAGCAGAGCCTGAAGCCGCTCATGACCTCGTCCGCTATGAGAAGCGCGCCGTATTGTTCCGTTATCTTGCAGAGCCCTTCCATGAACCCGTCGCCCGGCAAAACCACGCCCATGTTGCCCGGCGCGCCCTCGACTATCACGCAGGCTATGCCCTCCGGGTCTTTCTCGAATATATCCTTTACCGAGCCGAGGTCGTTATATATCGCGTTATACGTATGCTTGGCGAGGTCGGCCGGGACTCCGGGCGAGTCCGGCACGCCGAGGGTCGCCGCGCCGCTTCCGGCCTTCACGAGAAGGCTGTCCGCGTGGCCGTGATAGCACCCCTCGAACTTCAATATCCCGTCCCTCTTCGTAAAGGCGCGCGCGAGCCTGATGGCGCTCATCGTCGCCTCCGTCCCGGAGCTTACGAACCTCACCATGTCCATAGATGGGAAGGCCTTGAGCGTCATCTCCGCGAGAACCACCTCAAGCTCCGTCGGCGCCCCGAAGCTCGTGCCCCTGTCGATCGCCTTCTTGAGGGCCGCCGAGACCTTCGGGTGGCCGTGTCCGAGTATCATCGGCCCCCATGAGCCTATGTAATCCACGTATTCCCTGCCGTCCGCGTCGTAGACCTTCGACCCTTTGGCCCTGCTTATGAAAAGAGGGCCTCCGCCGACCGCCTTGAACGCTCTTACCGGGCTGTTTACCCCTCCGGGTATGAGCTTCAGCGCCTTTCTGAGAAGCTGCGCGGACTTTTTTCCCATCTTTCAGCTCCTTTTTGCTTAAATCTTTTCAGGGCCGATGCCTGGCCGCTGAAAAAAGAGGCTTTCGATACCCAGCGGCGAGCGCCGGGAGGCTCATTATGAGCATTCATCCTACCTGAACGCCGGAATCCGTGTCAACGTCTTTTTGGCCGGGCCTCCGGCTCAAATGTCATCCGGTTTTAACAGAGTTGTCACATTCCTGTAACATAACGGATGTATGATGGCGCGGGGATGTGCGCTGAAGGTTATTATGAGCATTTTG
>JAKAIQ010000086.1 GCA_021825035.1 Deltaproteobacteria bacterium
AGCGCTCTTTCAGTATCTCGGCGTCGAATACGCATATCGCCGCCCCTTCCGTCCATGCCCGTTCCGGAAGTCCTGCCTTCACACACGCCGCTTCGAGGAACCCTGCTCTGTCAAAGCCGTGCTCCATTGCCACCTGAGGCAGAAGCACCCCGCGCTTCATGCCCCTGGTTATTTGTATCCCGTGTTTCCCTATTTCAATCTCCGACGGGTCTTCGACCTTTCTAAGCGGTGAAAGCACGGAGACCTCTATCTCCATATCCTTGAGCTCGCCTTCGTCCATCGGTGGGAAGCGCGGGTCCTGGGAGGCCGCTGCCGCAGCCATTTCCATCACGGTCTTATAGAGGGGGACCGAGGAGGAGAACGTGCCGAGGCAGCCTCTGAGCCGTCCATGCCTGCGTATGGTTACGAAGGCGCCCGCGTCTTGGAGAAGGTTTTCCGATTCGACTTCCTTTCCGGCTCCGAGGGCCGTTCCTTTCACGCGGGCCTCTATAGAGGAGCGAGCCATTTCAAGAAGCGCGGATTTTTCGGGGCCGGTTAAAGACATTTCCATCCAAAGATAAAAAAGATAAAAAAATTCAGGCGGCGAAGTGGAGCGTTACTGTTCCATGGATGGCCTGGGTATCGCATCGCCGGAGACATCGCCTGCCGCTTTCCCTTATTTGAAGGGAAAATAAGATTTAAGTCATGGAGTTTACAGGCATGATAACATATAATCCTTAATTATTCGAGGGTTTATTGATAAAATACCGTTTAAGAGGGTAGAGATGATCGACAGGGACGCATTAAAAAAAGAGATAAGGGCTCTTTTGAAGGAAAGGGACGCCATAATGCTCTCGCACAACTATCAGCGCGACGAGGTGCAGGAGATGGCCGATCTCACCGGGGATTCGTTGGCGCTGAGCCAGGCGGCGGCAGACTCTCCCGCGAAGGTCATAGTCTTCTGCGGGGTTCATTTCATGGCCGAGAGCGCAGCGATACTTTCGCCTTCAAAGACGGTGATCCTGCCGCGGATGGACGCGGGATGTCCCATGGCGGACATGATAACGCCGGAAGACCTGAGAAGGGAGAAGGAAAAGAGACCCGGGGTGCCGGTCGTAGCGTACGTGAACACGAGCGCCGAGGTGAAGTCCTTGAGCGACATATGCTGTACATCCGCCAACGCCGTCAGGGTGGTCGATTCGCTTGATTCCGAGAGGGTTTACATGATCCCGGACAGGAATCTGTCCCACTACGTGTCGCTCTCCTCGAAAAAGCGGATGGAGTGGTGGAACGGCTTCTGCCCCACGCACGAAAGGCTGAAAAGGGAGGACGTGATAAGGGCGAAAAAGGAAAACCCGGAGGCCGTGTTCGTGTGCCACCCTGAATGCAGGCCGGATGTGGTCGAGCTGGCCGACCATGTCTGCTCCACCTCCGGGATGTACAAGTATGCCAGGGCCTCGGCCGCGAAGACGATTATCGTAGGCACCGAGATGGGCATACTCTACAGGCTGAGGAAAGAAAACCCCGATAAGCGTTTCGTCCTCGCTTCAAGGGCCCTCATATGCCCGAACATGAAACTCACGGCCCTCGAAGACGTTGCCCAGGCCCTCAAAGAGATGAAAAACGTAGTGACCGTGCCTGACGGGGTGAGGGTTCCGGCGAAAAGAGCCCTCGACAGGATGATCAAGGTGCCGCGCGATTTTTAGACGCGCCTTCCGGCACGCGGCGGGCCGCCTGTCCGCGGGAATCCCGCAGCGGTCTTTTCCCTCCTGAGCGGCAGTCCACGAACGCGCTCTTTCCTGCCCATCCTCACCGGTTTGACAGCGACGGCGTTGCGGCTATAATTGTGTTTACAGCGGGAGGGATGCGCCGTAAACACAAGGAGGGAATCATGGCCATAAGCATTCCGAAGATAACTAAATGCTCGGTTACCGAATGCGCGTACAACAGGGATAATAAATGCCATACGATGGCAATAACCGTGGGCGATTCGCATGCCGCCTGCGATACGTTCTTCAAGGCTTCGCATAAAGGCGGCGCGCCCGGCCTCATCGCTTCGGTCGGCGCCTGCAAGGTCGAAGGGTGCAGGTTCAACATTGACCTCGAATGCTCGGCGTCGGGCGTCAACGTGGGGTTTCATGGCGGCCATGCGGACTGCCAGACCTTTTCGGCCAGATAGTAAAGAGTCGAGTATCGGTGAATCAAGGCTTTGCGTTCTTTGCCGTCCCTTCCCGCTGCTTCAAAAGTGGTTGTAAGTTTTCTTCAGCCGGGCTTTCCGAAAGATGCCCGGCAGAAAAGCCGTAGCCCGGGAATACCGCCGTCCGGCCCAATTATTCGGACTATCACGAAACTCCTTTTGACAAAACATCCTGCCGGTGGTATATGAAATCACCGCCTCCGTAAAATGCACAGGATAATAACCCTTACAACGGATTTCGGGCTGAAAGACCCGTACGTCGGCTCCATGAAGGGGGCGATCCTCTCCATAAATCCCGGCGCCGTCCTGGTGGACATAACCCATCTGATTTCCCCGGCCGATATCGTCGAAGGCGCGCTCGTGCTGTCGGAAGCGTATAAAACATTTCCAAAGGGCGCAATACACGTCGGAGTTGTCGATCCCGGTGTTGGCGGGCCGAGAATGCCGATCCTTATCGAGACCGAAAGGCACTCGTTCGTCGGCCCGGACAACGGGCTTTTCAGCATGGCCTTACGCAACGAAAAAGTTAGGCGGGTAATAAGGCTTTCCAGCAAGAGGCATTTCAGGAAAAGGGCAAGCAGCACCTTCCACGGCAGGGACATATTCGGCCCGGCGGCGGCGCACCTGAGCCTCGGCGTAGACCCCGGAGATCTCGGGGATATGATCGAAAGCGGCGCTCTAAAGGGCGTTCGGATGCCGCTGCCGCTGAAAAAAAGAGGCTTCATCGAAGGACAGGTTCTTTATACGGACTCTTTCGGGAGCCTCCTTACCAACATAGGAAAAGAGGATATCGCCGGGCGTAAAGGCGCGTTAGAGACCGAGATAAACGGCTTCATCATAAGAGGGCTGAAAAAGACCTATAGCGCGGTCGACATGGGCGCGCCGCTGGCCCTTATCGGAAGTTCCGGGAACCTGGAGATAGCGGTAAACTGCGGAAGGGCCTCGGAGGCTCTGAAGGCAAAGGTCGGCGACAGGGTTATCCTGAGGTTCCTGTAGCGTTACGTTCAAGAAATCCAGCGCAGGCGACGCGGCGCTGTCTTTCCCGACGATGGACGCCCGTAGCATCGCGGCTCCGCCTCACCCTCCGGGGGCCGGTACTGAAGGCCCGCGCGCTGTCAGGCCTTCCCGTTCCCCTGCTCAATCCAATCCTTTTATGGTCGATAATTAGAACCGGCGGCGCGACTTCAATATAGAGGTTTTCGATACGCCGCAGCTTGCTGCCGGGATGTCCGTTAAGATTAAAATTTCCTTTGAATAATCATGGCGTCTCGCGTAAAATCCTTCCAGCGGCGTTGCCGCCGGGAAAGGAGGCCTTTGTTGGACATTATCGGGGGATCGGACGACGCTTCGCGCGAAATAATGAAGCGTACCATAATCGTCATCGATGATGAAGAGCCTGTCCGCAAGGTCCTCAATACCCACCTTTTGAAAGAAGGATACGACGTTATCCAATCCGCGGGGGACAACGCCGTCTTCGACCTCCTCCGGAATCTATACTGCGACCTCATAATCTGCGATATTACCATGCCCGAAGCCGACGGCTTCAGGGTGCTCGAATTCGTCAGGGAGAACCTCGATACGACGCCGGTCATAATGCTCACCGGACTGACCGACCTTTCCGTGGCCGTGGACATCATGAAAAGGGGCGCCTTCGACTATGTGATCAAGCCGGTGAAGAAGGACGATCTCATGGCCATCGTGCGCAGGGCCCTTGTTCACAGGGACCTTCTCGCGAGAAACAAGGAGCTTGAGCTCGAAAACAGGGAATATCAGGGTTTTCTCGAACAGAGGGTCCGGGAGCGCACGAAGGAGCTGAACGCTAAGGCGAAGGAGCTTCAGAAGGCCTACGGCCTCCTCAAGTCCACGAACATGCAGTTCGTAAACGTCCTTGCCGAGACCATAGAAGCGAAAGACGCCCATACGAGAGGGCACTGCAACCGGATGCGGATCCTTTGCATGGAGCTCGGCTCCCTTGCCGGGCTTTCCGCCGATGAGATGGAAGTCCTCGAATACGCCTCCCTTCTGCATGACCTTGGGAAGATCGGCATCGCCGAGGAGATACTGAACAAGACGGGGCCTCTGACCGAAGATGAATTCAGGCGCATGAGGGAGCATCCCGAGATCGGCGAGAAGATACTGCAGAGCGTACCCTCGATGGCGCCGATCGCAAAAGTGATATCCTGCCACCACGAGAATTTCGACGGGAGCGGTTATCCGAAGGGTTTGAAGGGCGCGGAGATACCTGTGGCGTCGAGGATAATAAGCGTGGCCGATCTCTACGACGCGATGTCGAGCGACAGGCCCTACCGCAAAGGGCTGCCTCAGAATGTCGTGCTGAGGGAGATGAAGAGGGTCGCCGGCTCCCAGCTCGACCCGGAGGTTGTCGCCGCATTCATCGAGAACAGGGTTCATCTCTCCGTAAGGAACGAAAGCGCTACGGCATCCGGACTTTGATCCCCGGCGTTCCCGCAGGCGCGTTTCGCCGCCGCCGGAGGCATCGAAGAATAGCCCGACCGGATGCGGGCTTGAGGGAGCGACGGGTATCTTTCGAGGGCTTGCCGCGGACTTGACGATATGAATCAGCATCTGCAAATGATACTGGACAACTCGAAGGTCATCATACTCACGACCGACAGGGCGGGCCGCATAGTCGAGTTCAACCGGGAGGCGGAGAAGCTGCTCGGATACGGCAAGAACGAGGTCGTCGGCAAAAACGTCCTCATGCTCTATGAAAATCCGGCGCAGAGGGGGGAGCTTTTGAGCGAGGCCAGACCGGCCGGCGACGCCGTGTGGGCCGTCAGAAACCGCGAGGTGGTATTGAGGTCGAAGTCCGGGAAGACCTGCCATATAAGCCTGACGCTCTCGTCGATGGTAGACGAGATGGGAAAACCGATGGGGACGGTAGGCGTCGGCAAGGACATCACCGAGCAGAAGATGCTCCAGTTCAAGCTCCTTCAGTCCGAAAAGCTCGCGGGTATAGGCACGCTCGCAACCGGTATAGGCCATGAGATAAACAATCCTCTGGCCGGGATACTGGGCATGGCTGAAGCGATAATCGACGAGGACGACGTGCGGGTAATCAAATCGCATGCCGAAGACATCGTGAAGTACGCGGTGCACGCCGGCAACATAGTAAGGCAGCTCTCCGCGTATTCGCGTTCCACACACGACGCCGGAGCCTCGACCGTCGATATGGCCGCTGTAATCGAAGATTCGCTCAAGATGGCGAGGCATGTGGAGTCTTTCAACGCGATAGAGCTGGTTCTTGACCTGGAAAAAGATTGCTTTTTTACGGCCAATAGCGGCGAGCTGCAGCAGGTGTTCGTGAACCTCGCCGTGAACGCCATCCATGCCATGGGCGACAGGGGGACGCTTACGCTCAGGTGCCGCAGGGAAGGGGCCTTCGTGACGGCGGAGGTCTCGGATACCGGGAGCGGCATACCGGAGGAGAATCTGAATAAGATATTCGACCCCTTCTTCACGACCAAGCCGCCGGGCAAGGGGACCGGACTCGGCCTTTACGTCGTCTATAAGATAATAACGGGGTACGGGGGGGCCATAGAGGTCGACAGCAAGGCCGGTCGTGGCGCCAGGTTCATCCTGAAATTCCCGTCGGCTGCCGGCGGCCCGGAGCCGACGTTTTAGATGCCGGTATCCTGCAAACCGGCGATACGGCAAAGATCAGTACCCGTTCTTCCCGTCGCCTTCGAGATCGTAAAAATTGAAATCGTTAGTCTCTCCGATGGGCCTGGTGAAGGTAAACGTGAAAGGGTCGGCGACGAGCCTTTCCGCGGCGGCCCCGACGCTTCTCGACGGCAACGTGAAAGGAAGGGCCGCTAAGAAAAAGACCGTGCCGGCCGCGAGGGAGGCTATGCCGAGCGGCCTGATTATGATGATGTCAAGGATCATGGCTTCGGCCGGCGGCGCGCTTGACGCCTGTTCCGAGGCAATGGCGGTCGAGGAAACGCTTACAAGCACGGCAAATGCTAACAGGGCGGCGATAGTCTTTTTCATTTTTCCCTCCACTGGCTTCAAGTGTAGACATGAAACATCCCACGTGTGCCGTTACGCGTTGCGGCATATGTAAATAACTATAGCCCTGATCCTGGAATTTTCAAGACACGGATAAATGCGGGGGTCGCGGGCAGAAGCCGCGTACGGTCAGGCGTTTTCCACGAGTTGCCTGAATGACGGGTGAAAAGGACCGCAGACGAGATTTTCAATGAGATCGTTTGAAGGATGCAGCCCCATCCTTACAATGGGTATGCCTGCCTTTTTGAACATCCCTGATATTTTCCTGCAGACGGAGACCATGTCGTCAAGCGCCCACGGCGCATAGCCGCCGTTCCTGTACATGTTCTCGAGCGGCGTGTTTTTCAGCACCAGTACCGGATAAACCCTTGCGAATTCAGGGGACAGGGTTATTATCTTTTCCGCCGTCTCGAGTATCGTCTCCACGGTGTCTCCCGGAAGACCCGGCATGAACTGAAGCCCTACGCTTGCGAAGCGCTTTAGTTTTTCAACCGCTTCTTCCGTGCATCGGGAGTCGTGCCCCCTGCCGGAGAGCCGGAGCACCTCATCGTCCATGGACTGAACCCCGAGCTCGACCGTCGTTACGCCGTGCCTTATCAGGCAGTCCACGACAGGGTCATCGACATAATCCGGCCTTGTGGAGATTCGCACTCCGTCCAGAAGCCGGGCCTTGAGATACCTGCCGGCTATTTCAAGATACCCCGACTGGACATCGAGCGGGAGCCCGGTGAAGCTCCCTCCGTAAAAGGCGACCTCTTTTCTGCCGACTCCTTTCCATGTCGCGAGATGGGATTCTATTGTATGGGCCACCTCGTCAGCACCGGGGAGTCCTTTTTCGCCGGTGATGGAGGCCTGATTGCAGAAGACGCACCTCACCGGGCAACCGCCGAATGGCATGAATACCGGTATTACGAGCTGTTTTTTTCGCGCCATGTGCAATCCGGCTCCGGGCGGAAGCGAGGCTCCGCGCGCGTGTTTGGCCGGGGACGCATGCTCCGTGGGCGGGTTCAGTCCCCGGAACGCGTCCCCGGCGATTCGGCGAGAATATCCTTGAGTTTCTTGAGAGCTTCTCCGGCCGCGTACTGCTCGGCGTCTTTTTTCTTGGTGGCCGAGCCCGAGCCGAACACCGTTCCGTTTATCGCCACCTCGACCTCGAATACCTTCCTGTGCGGCGGGCCGTCCTCGTTTACGAGCCTGTAGACAGGCGCCTCCTTGAAGACCTTCTGGGAAAGTTCCTGCAGCCTCGGTTTGAAGTCGAAGTGCCCTGGCTCGGAAAGCGTTTCGTCCAGAAGCGGCGAGAATAGAGATTCCACGTACGCGAAGGTCTTTTTGAAGCCGCGGTCGAGATATATGGCGGCCAGCAGGGCCTCGAAGACCCCGGCGAGGATGGTGGCGTTTTCCCTGCCGCCGGCGTTCCTTTCTCCCTTGCCCAGCAGAAGGAATTCGTTGAGCGAGAGCCCGCCGGCGAGGGCCGCGAGCGTCCTCTTGTTTACGAGCTTTGCCCGCAAACGGGTCAGCTCCCCTTCATCGACGCCCGGGAACTTCTTGAAGAGCATGTGGCTTATGATGTTTGAAAGTACGGCGTCGCCGAGGAACTCGAGCCTTTCGTTCGACTCAAGGCCCTTCCCCTCTTTCTCGTTGAGGAATGACCTGTGGACGAAGACCTTTCGCAGCAGCTCTTTATCCTTCGGGGTAAAGGGCTGCCTCGCGTCGAACTCCTCCGGGACAGGGCGTGGTTCCTTTTTCTGGTTATTCATCGATGCGTTCCTGAACGTCAGGGGAACACGGCTCAGTTGGACGGCCCCTTCTGCTCCTTCGACCCTCCGCCCGGCTCATAGAAGCGCGTCCGCGTAAGGGCTTCCTCGACTTCTTTTCCGGGTATGTTTCTGCGGATAAGGAGAATCATGTCGGGCCGGATGGCGTCCGGGCCCTTGAGATTAAGCCTTAGCGCGTTATCCATGAAGATAACCGGCCACAGCCTTCCGTTATCATATACGTCCTTCCTGCCCGCTATTTTCCACAGGTTGTCTCCGGCCCTGACCACGTAGACGTCGTAGGTCTTTTTCCCGGCGCCGCCAAGGCGCTTATCGTAAGCCGCCATGAATTCGTCGGAGGATATCTCCGGCGTT